>JANQQA010000094.1 GCA_028285205.1 Bythopirellula sp.
ATCCGGATCCTGAGTCTGCGCAATCAGGTGGTAATCATCCGGCGCGTAATAGGCCTCCGCGGCCGCCGGGATATTCGGGATGATCCGGGTTGGCAATTCTTTGCTTTTGTCGACGGGCACCGGCACAAAGTCTTTCGGCGCATCGTGTGCGCCGGCCATCGCGGCCGAGCTGCAGAGAAAGGTGGATACCGCTAGAACGCCGCTGATGCGGGACTGGAGTTCGGAGAACATGGCAAACCCCCCCGGTTGCTGTTTCGGAACATTACGAATCATCGACAAAACCGGCTCGATTGCCATGACCCGGATGTGCTGCGTCCGTGCAGCGGCAGCTCCGGGATACCCTGAAATCCCTGCCCGGTTTCCGTTTACCATGGGCGCCCGCGTCAGGCCATATATAAGGAGAAGGACAATGGGCCTCCTGGACAGCGTACTGAAGAACCCCGAGGTGGTCGGCAACCTGACCAAGCTGGCGGCCGAGAATCCGCAGGTCGTCGAAGCGGCCATGAGCCTGCTCGGCAATCGCGAAGGCAGTCCCGGGGGGGCGGCCGGGCTGGCCGGAATCATCGGTTCCCTCAAGTCGAGCGGACTGGATGACCTGGTGTCGTCCTGGCTCGGCAGCGGCGCAAATAAATCGATCTCGCCGCAGCAGGTGGAATCGGCACTCGACTCGGACATGCTCGGCCAGTTTGCCCGGCAGGCCGGAATCGACAGCGGCCAGGCCAGCGCGGTGCTGGCGGGTTTACTGCCGCAGGCAATCGACAAACTGAGCCCGGAGGGACAGCTGCCCGATGCGTCTGCCATCGAGGGCCAGCTGGGTGGTTTGCTGGGGGCGCTGACGAGATAGGCAGTCGTGGCCGACGATGCCGTCGCGCCGGACTTTCAGAAGGCGCGATTTAGCTGCCCGCATTGTGACCGCGTGACCGACCAGGCGTGGTTCAACGCCTACGCCAGCCGGGTGAATAACCCGGCCGGCGTACCGTTGCGCATTGCCGGTGAAGGTCTGGAACGCCTGGCAGCCAACCCGCAGTTTTCGCCGGAAGTTCGCGAACAGAAAGTCGCCTACTGGCAGCGCGTGAATTCCGGCGATGTGTTTCTCGATCGCTGGGCGCCTGTGCAGTCGGACCTGCTGGTTGCGGGGCTGGAAATCAGCGTCTGCACCGACTGCCTGGGCACGGCGGTCTGGCTCGGCGGGCACTGCGTATACCCCCCGGGGTCGATCCAGGCTTGATTCAACGTGTCCGGGCCTTCGGCCCGGCGAGACTAAACAGACCGGTGCCTCAGCCGGCCGAGGCCGGCCAGCGCAGATCCAAACAGCCAGAGTGCCGGTGGAACAGGAATCAGCGCATCCGCGCTTGCCGTGACACCGCCGACGATATCGGCGAAGACCATCTGCTGTGGATCAAGAGTCGCGGTTATCTCGACTTGCCCGGACGTCTCCAGGAAAGAGACCGGGTCAGGGTTGATTACGTCGGATACGGCGAACCCCCCGAAGTCGAATGCGAAGCTGTCGTCCACCACGCCAAAAGCGAAGGCGTCCGCCGAAGCCTGTATGTCTGCGCCGGACGGTTCGATCTGCGCCGAGCCGCTGAGTGTCGATTCAAGAACGAATACGACGTCGATAGGCCCGTCACTGGTGTTGAGAACCTCCAGGGTGAGAAATGGATCGTCGCCAATGAATGCAGTGCCGTCCGGGCTGGTGGCGTCTGCCATCACGCGCCATTCAATAGACAATTCCTCGCCGATCTGCACCTCAACTCCCGGGTTGATCGCTGTGGAGCCTGATGCCGACGTCGTGCCTGTACCGAACGACAGGTTGTCAAACGGAAGAACATCGCGGCTGCCGAGGATTTCTGCGGATGCGGGTGTATTGGTGCCCGCGGCGAAAACGCCGTCAACGCGGATCGACGCGATAAGGTCTGCGTGGGCCGACGCGGCCAACAAATTCGGTGTCGCCAGCGACAGGGCGACTGCAACTAGTAGTGCATGGATAGGCTTCATCTTCACGGTCCCTTCTCCGCAGACTCTGTTTCGGAATGGTTAAGACGGGTGCATGGCCCGTTCGTTTGTTATGACGGGCACGCTATCTGTGCTGCTTGAACGGAAGTGCGCGGGTTTGTGAAATCCGCTTCATCTGCCGTCGTGAATCATGGGCTGCGGCGATCAATGCGGCCCGCGAACATGAAGGTAACTTCATAAACAATTCAATGTCTTTGCACATAAGTAGCAGCTTCCATCGATAGTATTCGTACTGCGCTGCACGGCGCGGTGTTCTTGCTCTCCAGCTGATCTCCAGTCGCGCAGTCACGAGCGCTTTGGCCGGATGCCCGTGCTTAAGGGAAGGTTTTCCGGCGGGTGCGGCGGTATCGCCCACTCGATATCGCCCGCACCCGGCGCAGCTTTTAAGGGAAGAAAACGGAGGCACTACGAGAACAATGACTAATATGATTCCACCGACTGTGCGCATGCGCATGCTTGTCGGCGCTGCGCTGCTACTGCTGGGCGCGGGCAGCGCAAATGCCGCGCTGTATAGCGGTATCGCCGGATCGGACCTGACCATCACCGGGATTACGTCCGAGTCAGGTTCCACCGATGGACTGATTTTCAAGGGGCTGAGTTTCAACGAAGAGGAGCAGGGCATTCACGGCAACGCCAATGCGCTGGCTGATGGATTCGTACTGTTTGCGCCAAGCCTGCCGGGCAACGGGCTGGACCTGTCGGTGAACGCATTCGGTGAAGGCTTCTCGGATGCGCCTGAGGGCGAAGCCAATTCGCTGGTTATCGCCAGCGGTGGCATTAAGATCGAAAACACTTCTGACAGCGAATCCTTCGACATCGATTACACCATCGATGTATTGCTCGACGTATTGATCGAAGTCATTGGTGAGAACGAAGACGCATTCGTCGACGCGACCGTTGACGTGCTGGTCGATGGTGACGTGCTCGAGTCTTTCGCGATCTTCGCTGACGGCCTGACCGGCCCGGAGTTCGACTTCCTCGAATTCAGTGAGGACTACTCACTGACGCTGGGTCCGTTGGAGCATGCGGAGATCGAAATCACATCCAGCATTGCTGGACTTGCCACCACGGTGATTCCGGTGCCGGCGGCCCTGCCGCTCATGTTCTCGGCCCTGGCCGGCCTGGCGGCGTTCTCGCGGCGTCGCGTCGCAGGCTGAAGGCTGCAACGGCTTAGTCTCCGGCGGAGCGGCCCCATGACTCGGGCGGCCGCTCCGCCGTGTGACTGTTTTTGCATGGCGACAGCTTGCATCTCGCAAGGTGTCGGCGGAATCAGGGCGGTGACAACCGCGGTCTAGTTATCAGGAACGACTCATGCTTTCACACACAAAGAACATCGTTTTGGCGGTCGCACTTGCAGGTCTAGTCGGACTGCAGACGGCCCAGGCGTCCCGGCATGCCGGGCCATCCAGTTCATTCAACCAGGCATTCCAGCGCATCGGCATTTTTGCGAACTACACGAATCGCAGTGATATCGAAGACGAGACGGTGTCGGAAATCGTCGCCGCAACCGCGAACGGCCGGACACTGGTCTACACCGACGGTGAGCAGGACGCGATTGGATTGGTCGACATCGTCGATCCGCGTATGCCGGTTGCGGACGGCATCGTCGAGCTCAATGGCGAACCCACCTCGGTCGCGGTTCTCGGCAACACGCTGGCGCTTGTCGGCGTAAACACCAGTGAGTCTCTGACCAATCCGTCCGGTAATCTCACGGTCGTCGACATCGCAAGCCGCCAGATTCTCGCCGAGCTCGATCTTGGCGGACAGCCCGACTCTGTAGCGATCAGTCCGAATCGGCGCTACGTCGCCATCGCGATCGAGAACGAGCGCGACGAAGACATCATCGTCGACGGAGTCGAAGGCGGTTTGCCGCAGTTCCCGGCGGGCTATCTCGCGATTGTCGACATTCGCGGTGCCGATCCGAGCCGCTGGCGCGTGCGTCAGGCTGACCTCACGGGGCTTTCGAGCTACGCGCCGGAAGATCCGGAGCCGGAGTTTGTCTCCATCAATCGTCGCAGCCAGGCGGTAGTTACGATGCAGGAGAACAATCACACCGCGATTGTCGACCTGCGCACCGGCCGGGTCATCGGCGACTTCGATATGGGTGCCGTTGACCTTGAGGGCGTCGACGCCGTCGAGGACGGCGTGATTTCGCTGACGGACACGCTGAACGACGTGGTTCGCGAACCGGATGCCGTTGCCTGGGTGCCCGGCGACCGACCGTTCAAGTATCGCATCGCCACGGCGAACGAAGGCGACCTGTTCGGCGGCAGCCGTGGGTTTTCGATTTTCGAGCCGGACGGAACGGTCGTATTCGACAGCGCTACCTCGTTCGAGGAGCTCGCGGTGCGCCACGGTCACTATCCGGAAGAGCGGTCGGAGAACAAGGGCTCCGAGCCCGAGGCGATCCTGTACAGCCGTTTCGGCAGCCGAGATCTGCTGTTCGTCGGCTCCGAGCGCGGAAGTTTCGTCGCGGTATACGAGCTGGTGGACGGCCAGCCGGTCTTTCAGCAGCTGCTGCCCGCACCGCTCGGGCCGGAGGGCCTGCTCGCGATTCCGCGCAGGCGTCTGCTCATCGTATCGGGCGAAGACGACGACCCGTCGTTCGGAGTTCGCTCGACCATGATGATCTACTCGCTGGGACGGCGTGGCAGCGCCTATCCGCAAATTGTGTCTGAGGATCAGGGTGGTGCGTCGGTGCCCTGGTCGGCCATGTCCGGCATGGTCGCTACCGGCAACGACAGTGAGCTGCTCGCGGTCTGGGATTCCTTCTACTCGGTGAGCAATATCTTCACGATCGATGCCAGCAAAACGCCGGCCGAGGTCACCGGCCAGATCTCCATTACTGGCGGTACCGGTAACTACGACCCGGAAGGCATTGCGATCGCACCGGACGGCACCTACTGGATTGCCAGCGAAGGTCAGCGGCCCGGGGATGACGCGCGTGCTAACCGACTGCTGCAGGTAGACAGCAACGGCATGCTGCTGGCCGAGATCGGCCTGCCTGCCGAGATCGAGGCCTGTCGGGCCGCTTCCGCCAACACCGGCAGCCTCGGCGCCGGCTTCGAAGGCCTGGCGGTGGTGCCCGCTGCCGACGGCGCCGGCTACAAGCTGCTCGTTGCCCAGCAGCGCGGCTGGGACTATACGACCCCCGAGTGCGAGGACCTCGACGACGACCCGACGGGTGCGAACAGCGGCGAACCCACGCAGACCCGCGTGTGGATCTACGACGTGGCGACCGGTACCTGGGACCACTTCAGCTGGGAACTGGAACCGCTTCCAGCGAATGCTTCCTGGGTCGGGCTGTCGGAGATCACCGCGGCCGGCGATGGTCAGTACATCCTTATCGAACGCGATAACCGTACCGGCGACTTCACCGAGCTGAAGACCCTCGTGAGTATCGACATCGATGCGGCTGCTGACGGCATCACACGCGCCGAGAAAACGGTCTATGACCTGCTCCCAGATCTGCTCGAATCGAACGCGTGGATTTCGGACAAGCCGGAAGGTGTGGCGATCACCCCCGATGGTGAGACCTTCGTTATCACCGACAATGACGGTGTCGACGACTGGTCGGGTGAAACCTGGTTCCTGCGACTGGGATCGGTTCAGGGCCTGTTCGACAACTAACAGCTGGTAGCTGGCAGACGGCGGTCTCCGCGAGAGCGGGGGCCGCCGTCGTCTTTTTGGCCAGGCGGACGCCGAAAAACTGAGTGCTGATTTTTTGCGAGCGTCGCGGTCAGGCCGGCCGTGAATCCTCCGACCGCAGCCCCAGCCGGAGATAAGCGAGACAGCAGAGAAGAATCACGGCTAGGCCGATAAACTCGCGCGATTCTTCAACCCAGGGTCGATCGGGGCTCATGCTCTGAAACAACAGGCGTGGATCACCGCCGAGGCCAAGAAACTCCTGCACGCCACCGGACAGGCTGCCCATCCAGAACAGGCAGATTCCGGCCAGCAAGCCTGGCAGGATTGGGTAGAACCGCCCGAATGCAGCCAGGCCGGCCATGCCCGCCGCTGCTGCGTAGACCAGTATCCAGGCCAATGGGTCCGGGTCGTTGTACTGGACTATCGCGCACCAGGCGAATACGGCCGCAATGGCAAGATTGGTGAAACGCACGCGGTCAGCCTCCGAACCGGAACCGCAGGGTAAACCGACCCCGAATCCCGGGCGCCGGGAAGCCGATGGCTTCCTCGTAGTCTTCGTCTAACAGGTTGTCCACGGCCAGCGCCAGGCGCAGGTACTTCGTCGGGTCCCAGCTCAGGTTCAGATCAACGCGATTGTAGCTGGCCAGCGTCAATCCGCCGGTCGGTACGGAACTGTCGAAACTGCTGCCCACGTATAGCCAGCTCAGGTTCATCAGCCAGGCTTCTGCCGGCCGCCAGCGCAGATCCGCACCGCCTCGCCACTCAGGTCGCTGTCTCAGCGTGACGTCGCTGTCCGCGGGATCTATGTCGGTGTACGTCGCATGGCCGAGCAAGTCCAGCTGCCCGGTAACTGCATAGTCGATTGACAGCTCGAGCCCACGGGTTTCGACGGCAGCGCGGTTCACGTTGGTAAACAGGTCCGAATCGAAGTCGATGAGGTTCGTATAGTCGTTATAGAAGAGCGTTATGTCGGCGGTAAGGCGTCGATCGAAAAAGCTCTGGCGCAGGCCGAGGTCGAAACTCTCGCTCTCTTCTGGTTTGAGGCCGGGGTTACCCACCAGCGGATTACCAAGCGCGAAAAAGCTCGGCAGTTTGAAGCCCGTGCCCCAGTTCGCGCGAATCTGGGTGCGGTCGTCGTTCAATGACAACAGGCCGCCGAGCTTACCGGTGGTCTGTCCGGAGCTGCCGTCCGGATCGTCATGGCGCAGGCTGCCCAGCAGTGTCAACTGGTCGCTGACGGCGTACCGGAGCTCACCGAACACGCCCAGAATGTCGCGTTCGAGATCAAAGCTGGTCGGTATTTCGAAGCCCGGAAAGAACTCCACGAACCCGTCCGAGCGACCCTGCTCGCGCTGGAAGTCGAACCCGAAGCTGATATCGATCGGTTCGGCCGGCGTTGCGCTGAGTCGCAGTGAAGCGTAGCTGCGTTCGAGTTCGGAGTGGGCGCCGTTCGGTGGTACCGGGTCTCTGACGCCGGGCGCGATGCCGGGGGATAGCGTTTCGTCCTCGCGTTCGTAATGGTTCGCCAGCCCGGCGAGCGCCCATCCCGACGCAAAGCGCCAGTCGAAGTCGGCGCCGATGGTGAGGTCTTCAGCCTGTTTCTGGTCGACTTCACGGATGACCGCCAGTTCCGGCCCTCCGCTGTCCTCCGGAAATGTCGTGCCTTCGCTGTCGGCGAAGCGCGCGTAGGCGTTGAGTCCGAAGTTCGCGCCTGGCCGCCATTCGAACTTGCCGGATACGGTATTCAGTTCGAAGGTGCCGCCGGGAACCGGCTCACCGTCGTCGAGCGTGCCTGCCCGTACCGAGAAGCCGCCCGCGTCACCGATCGGACCCGTTAGTTCGACGTTTGCTCGATGATAGTCGTAGCCGCCAATCTCACCAGTCAACCCGCCGGACAGTTTATCGCTGCCGCCCCGGGTAATGACATTTACCACGCCGCTGAGGGCGTCGGAGCCGTAGATGGATGACTGGGGCCCGCGGACGATCTCGATACGTTCCACTTCGTCAATGCCCAGGGTCGCGAGATCGAACGAGCCGCCGCGCGTATTGTTCAGGTCGTTCACACGAATCCCGTCTAGCAGGAATACGGTGGAATTCGGCTCTCCGCCGCGCAGGAATAATGACGCCACCCCGGCGCGTCCGCCCGGCTGGGTCAGGTGCAGTCCGGGCTGGGCACGCAACAGGTCAACCAGGCTGGAATTGTTACGGGCTTCGATATCGACCAGGTCCACGACCGACATCGTGTTCGGCAAGCGTTCGGCAGAGTCTTCCAGGCGGGTCCCGGTCACGACCAGTCTTTCGATCTCCTCCTGGGCCCCAGCGGGCGCGCTGGAGACGAAAGAAAAAAGAAAGATTATCAGCAGGATAGGGCGCATTCGTGCGCTCCGGTCGCGCATTTGAAAAGGTTAGGACGAAGTTAGCATGGCGCGCCGCAAGCTGCCGGCTGTCGATCACAATTCGGTCGCCAGGGCTGAGGGCGCTGCGCGTGGGCCGCGAAATCGCGAGGCCTCATCGGTAGTTCGGCTAGTCGTGGCGAATTGTGTATCCCGCAGCCAGCTCCGTCGTAGAGTTGGCCACTCTGGTTAGAGGGTTGGACTGGCTGCAATCGGCCAATAGCGGACGGATGTGAAGAGTGATCAAGCACTGCGGGCGAAGCTGAATCAACTGAACTTGCGAGAAAGCTCAATCAAGCCGCCGTCGGCTCGTCCAACCAAGTAGGCCCAAAGCCGAGCCGAGGAGCAGTACCGCGGGTGGTAGGGGAACAATCGAAATGGATAGTCCATCAATGTCCGCGAAGTACCCATTATTGACGATACCGTCTCGACCCAGGCCGGATGACTCGGCTATGAAGTTCATGAAGGAAAGATCAAAATCTTCGAGCGCTGCGTCGCGTAGCTGACTCGGCTCAGCTGCGGTAAACAGAGATGCGCTCCTGTCGTACAAGCCGAATTGGATACTTTCAAACGCAGAGCCATCTATCGGGACATCACCTAGCTCACGAAACGCCGTGAAAACAAGAGCGTCGTACGCGCTTTCGAATAACTCATTGGGCTCGTCGGGTACGAAATCATTCTGTATAAAGGCGTACGAGTCTTCCCACTCCGATACATCCAAGTCGAATTGCGTGTCGCCAACAAACGCGGAGCCTCGGACAGGCCTGTAGACACAGAGAGCGCCCGTCTGTGTTGCCGACAGATTGAAGGTCTGGGTGCCGCAGACATCGTTAGAGTTGAGAATGAATGAGAACCCGGCCGGCGCGCCATCGCCTCCCTCTATCCCGCCAAATACGGTTCCAGAGACGTCTACTCGGATGAGATCGGCCAGGACGGTACTTGATGTTGATAGCGCCAGAATCAACACAAACGCAGGCGCCCGCCATCGAGAAAAATCCATTTTCGTCCCCAGATATGTACTTCGCGAAGATTGTATCCAAGTAAAGGCGGCTGGCAGCGGGCCAGTTACCATATTGCCCGGGTGAAAGGTACCTTCTCGTTAAACTCGTCGTGGGCAAACTGTAGTTTTCGGGTTCACTACTCTCGGGCTGGTAGTAATCCGGCGCAATGTTTGGTTGGAATCGCCGGCATGCGTGCAGGACCAGTCGGGTTTAGATCTCCAGTCTGAGATAACCATGCTCCGTCTCACCGCTGCATGAAAATTGGATATCTCCAATTCCGGACTGCTTGAATGTCGACCTGAAATGAAAATGTGATTCGGGCTGTAACTTCAGCTTTTTCAACGCCTCGATTAGTGAGCCCACTTCAGCGGCAGAAAATTCAAGTGACAGCGAGGCGGCACCGGATTCGGATTTTTCGAGTCTTGCGAGCATCGATACACCGATTATTGTGGTTTTGCGAGCGGCTGCTATGGGTCAGGAACAGACTACCAGAGCGCCCGTGACGGCCGGGATCACCCGATTAGGCTGTCCAGTTGCCGCGTAGAAGGCTGTTCTCGGCCAACACCAGTCAGTCGAAACGTAGTTACGCATCCTCGGGTGGCGGCATTCTCATGTAGCTCTCAAAGTTGCCGATATAGTCGTCGAGGTTCTCTTCGAGCATCTTCTGAAACTCAGTCACTAAGTACTCGACCGTTTCATCTCTAGCGGCCTTCATTTGATCGCCATCAGCAAAGCAACATGCGCTAACCCACGCATTGAACCTTGCGGTCGCGTACATCATCGACGCGCTGGCCTTCCCTCTCGAAACGTCTTTCAACTGATCGTTCGACAATTGAATGTGGGCGTCGGCCCTGTCATAAAACTTGTCGTCCGGGTCTTGAGCCATGAGGAATTCACCGAGGATTTTACGTAGAGAGCGACTGGCTGGTTTGGGTCAGGACCAGGCTATCAGACGCTCTACGACGCCCTGAATCACCTAATTAGGCGACTTCTCGGACAGTAACAGTGGCAATTCATGGCATTCCAAGCATCTCGAAGAGTGTTACTGCAATGAAAAGGAAACAGTATGTTCCCCGCCGACTGGGAGACGTTCATGAGAATACGAACAGCTTTAGCTTTCTGCATTCTGGCCGTGCAGCCAGCCCTCGGGCATGTCTTCTTCATGAGCGGCGAAGACCTCAGGAGGGGGCTTGTCGCTAGCCAGAGAGCTGACGGCGGCACTGGCACCGATAACGATAAGGTCCTTGCCTCTCGGACGGCTGGTTTCATTATGGGGGTTCAGGATGCTATGGCTAGCGAAGAAGTCGTATGCACGCCGAGTAATGTATCGCTGTCAAACGTCGTGCTAACCGTGTCAGAGTATCTTGACAAGAATCCGATAGAGCCGGATGGGCGCGCGGTAACTATCGTAAGGGAAGCGCTACGTGACGTATTCCCATGTGACGCAGAAGCGCTCAATTGAGGGTACGGGACTGGTTACGGTTGCGCGGGTGGCTATGCTGAGCAGCTCACGGCCAGAGGGAGCCGCTCAAGCATCAACACCCCAGACAGCACCATCTGCCGACACCTGCAAGATGGGATTCGCCTTCACTCGGCGCCACGGTCGCTCCGATACGTCATAATCGACGATCTCGTACTCCCGCTGGCACGATCTCCAGCTTGTGCACGGGCACCGATTAGGCGACTGATCCCATGGCAACTCCGCGCGCCTCTGCAGCTCGGCCAATGCCATTTCATAGGACGAAAACTCGCCACACTGTTCGTCGTGCATTTCGTATTCAATGACAAGAACGATGCTCATAGGAGAGTCCAATTGACCGGCTGGAATGGGTCAGAACCAGACTATCAGACGTTCTAAAACGCTCTGAACCACCCGTTCGGACGATTTCTGAGGTCCTTGAACGGCTCTTCTCGGCCAGGAGCTGCCGGTCAAGGCTCGAACCGCATCCCGTACTCTTCTGTAAGGAGCGCCCGCGTCTCATCACTATTCAACCAGGCAATCACTTGCTGCGCAGTTACCGAGGCATCTTCCCAAAACGCATTGGTCAATTTCCCCTTCTCGTAAACACTCACGTTACCGAGAGCGAAGCCCAATAGAACTTCACGAGACGCGACATCAACGAGTTTGCCCAAGTAAGGCTGAATGTCGTCGTGGCACCTACCTATCCCACATAGCCAGCTGTCAATCTCATCAACGTTGCCTTGTTCTAATACCAAGGCAAACTTAAGGTCGATCAGAGCTTGAACGGGCAACTGTAGGCCGTTGTCCCAGGCCCGCCAGTTTGCGAGTCGTAGCTTTCCGAGCACCACTTCTGGGTCTGGCCACAGGAACCGTCCCATTACAGCCAGTTCAATGATTCGAGGCCAGAAGAAACGAAAATCTCCACTTTCGCCGACCGTGAGGAAAACGTCCGCTGCATAACTTGAGATTTGGCCTTCCGTGATTTCACGGAGCGGTGTTGAAAGCAGCGTATTTACCTCTTCAGCAGGAAGACAATGTTCGCAGCCGGAGATTTCCGCCGGCTTGGGTACTGCGGCGAATGCTGTATACACGGCTGCGATCGCAGCGTCCGAATTTCGTTGTTCCATCTCCTGCAATCCTCAGGCAAAAGAAATGAAACCTCAATTCATGACTATAGCGAACGGCTGGAACGGGTCAGAAGCGTATGCGTAGACACTCGATCCAGGCTATGAAGGTCAGGACATCCCCGCTCGATTCAAGGCACACGCCGCTTTATCCAGCCCGCCAAGCTCAACGCGGATGCAAACAGCCAAATGGCGGCCGGTGCGGGTACCAAAGTAATCGAATCAAAGCTCCAAGTCAGCAATCCTTGGAACTCTCCGTTGTCCCCGTAGACCTCATACCTACCCGACTGTCGCTCGAACAAATCGACATCGAAGAATGATGGCGGACGACCAACTTCCATGTTGAATCCCAGTCTTATCGCGTCGGCAAGGATGATTTGGCCATCCACTTCCTTTACCAAATCTACTAAAGAAATTTCGGCGCGGTCGTCACTATCGATTGCTCGTTCTGCGAAAAAATCGAATCGATCCAGGTCTTCCGAGTCAGTATCCCAGACCAATATAGTGTGATGGTTCGAGAGCGATGGCTGAGCATTGTTCACAGTCGAGAAAGCTACATTGCCCAGCGACGCGGACAACTCCCATGCCAAGCCCTGATTTCCTGGTCGACCGGCTTCGAACCGGTCAAACTCGGGGTTACCTATGCTTGACGGTCCCTCGACAACATCGCCGTCAAACACAAATCTTCCAACAACTGTGTCACCTACTTGGCCGCCGGCGAGCCACACTCCGGAAACGCTAGTCGCAACGGCCCGATATTCGAAGATCAAGGGCGCCGACAGCGAACGCTCTACTGGCGTGAATAGAGCGAGGATGATAGTCACGTATGGCCATCTGCAGAACCTTGGCGACGATTGACTCATCGCTTCGCTCTGATTGAGGCCCAAAACGTAGAGCACAGAGCAGAAACAAGAAGCCAGGCGCTGGCGGGGATCGGAACGACGTTGACACTTAGCTCCGAGATACCGCCAAGTATCTCTAGCCTTCCGGTGCCGACTCTAAACAATTGCAGGCCGAAACTTGAACCATCGCCTGGATAACAAAGAGAGTCTTGGCGGAGACATGAGCTCAGGTCGGCCAGTGTAACGCCTAACAGCTCGCCGAGCTCGTCGCTGCCGAAAAGCCCAGCTTCTCTGTCGGGAGCGGAGACACTTAGGAAATACTGCGAGATTACCCAGTCTGAGATAGCTGGTGCATCGCTGGGAATACTGGATATATCTGTGAATCCGCGGACGACAAAGAAGTCCGAGCTTGCAAAAACTCCGGGGGCCCCGGCGTCGAGTATCTCCAATCTGTTTCCTGAGAACTCGCTCAATGAAAACGACTCGACGCCCACAAAAACTGTCCCCGTAATGCCGCTATAGTTTCCCTGACCGGAAGCCGGGTTCTGATCTTCGGTAGATAGCGGTATTTGAGCGTTTAGTGACCAAGTAGTCCCGTTCGGAATTCCAACGATGCTTGGGTCAATTTGACTCTCTGCTATGGTTCCTGAAGCTAGAACCTGCAGCACTGCCGCTTGCGTGCACAAGGGCAAAAAAAGTACTGCGTTTACCAGAAGTACTATTCGGATGTGTGGCATCGTTCGCCTCCCTGCGATGCTCTTGGAACCAATTGCCCGACATCGGCTGCGTGACCGGGCGTGATTTCTATTCCAACTATTCAACTAATAGCCGTGAGACTGTGGGCGATTTTGCATAAGGTATGTATCGAACGAAGCGGTGATCACAATGCGGAGACTGGAGTGACTCCCGCGTCATGAGTCCCCCTTGGCCAGAAGCCTTCGAAACCGCGGTTAGGGTTACAGGCTACCGCCATTTATTATTGGCGAACGCGTTCTAACCGTTGCTGTGGATCAGGAGCAGCTGCCCGACACTCCGCTACTTTCTGATTCGCCCGTTTGAGCAACTTCCACGAGTCACGGATGGCTCCTCTCGGCCAGGAGCGGACCTACTCAGATCGCTCAATTCCAAGGCCACTTGTGAGCTGCTCAGAACACTCCCGCCACTTCGCATCGTCCCTTTCGAATGCCGTTTGAGCGATCTCCACCACACAATAGGACGGGCCCCGAGTAGCTTCCAGGAGGGCGTCAATCTCCTCGTCTAGCGTTGCGTAGTCACTAGGGTCAAATTCGTTTAGCTTACTCAGCGAACATCTATTCCGAGCCTCGTCGATAGCACCAAGGCACTTTGAGGGCTTTACTTCCATACAGCCAAGAAACTCCTTTGAGCACAGACTCTCGGCCATGTCTCGCCAGAAGTTCCTCTCTTTGTCGGCCTTCGCCGTGCGACTGTAGTCGCAACTCAGCAATGCGAAGGCCAAAAGAACCGCTGCGCCTACGTTAAAGCTCTGCGAGAGCATGGTCTATTCTGCTGTATCAGTAGCTTTCCCTAAAGTGGCTCGTCCGCGTTCGGCAAGTAGCCGTCTGCCACTGCAAAAGTTAGGTCTGAATGTGCTCAATGATCGATTCGGCAAAAACTGGAAAATCTTTGCCGGGCTGAAACTTCGCGCCTTTCTTCAATCCCTGCCCGGAAAAGTGAGGGTAGGCGAACACTAGCATTCCATCACTAGAAGCCTTTGCTTGATCGGATGGCGAGCGATAACGGTCTAGATCTGGCTGAAGCTTTTTTCCAAACGTCTCAGCATCTTTTCCATGGCATAGCATGGCTTTAGGCTGTACATGCTCCACCAGTTTCATTAGCCATTCGCTACCAAACTCCCATTCTTTTCCCGGGATGTCGCCCTTCTTTGCTACTGGGTACCAAACTACATTCGTCACGAGAACATTAAGAGGACCGAGTGACTCTATGAGATGCTTTGCATTAGCTGTGCTTCTGGATGTTCCCCCGCTATGGGCGGCCCTGTATCGGCACAAAAAAAGGTCTGGGTCTTCTGTAAGCCCACGCCAGTATTCCTCAAACGTTCCAAACTGATCGCGCATTGGCGTCGCGGGATTCGTGCCAACTACGAATACGGTTGCGGATTCCCAGTCTATGTTTGGTGCAAACGGCCTCCGATAAGGCCCATTTTCGGTGTTGCACCAGTCTTTGAGTTGATTAGTGAAACTCATAGTCAGAGGAAGGCCAAGGGGCAGAAACCGGCCAGGACCGGAAGTAGCGCGGTCTTGCCTTTGGTAGCGCTATACCCAGAGCGTTGAAATCGATTAATGCGGTATGTGGAATGAGTTCTTTGGCTACTTCGTATCGCTTTCCTTGATCCACCCATCCTGTCCTCCAGTACCGTCTACCCCAACCCAAATCCACTCGCCTTCGCGCTCAAACTCAACAAGCCGCCGATTCTGTAGTGCCACCAGCTTTACCTTTGCGGTCTCAGATGGGCTCTCGTAAACGTTTGCCTCTATTGGCTTAACGCGATGGAAGTCGCCAGGCGCACCGATCGCCTGGCCGGCCATCATGACTAGCCAAAATGAAAACAGCACTCTAGACGTCATACTTTGCCTCCTTGCACTTCATGGTCGTTCACTGGTGCGCTCTAGATAGACCCAATCCACTAGCGTCGCCTTTTCCCTTACGATTAACTTGCCCGAATCCGAGGGAAGGGCTTGAAGTTCGATCCGGTTAGACCCTGCCGTGGCGATGCCTACCGACGCTTGGAGAAAGTAAACTTCCCCGGCGGCAGCCGTGATCTTATGCCTAGCTGGAATAGGCGGTGTAATGCCGCCCATTTCAGCATCGATTACGTGTTCGCCGGGTTCGACCGGCAGGTATACATAGTTGCTTGTTCCGAGCATCGCTAAACTGTCATCGTTGACGCTTATTTCCATTAGAACCGCCGACGCGATGAAGTTGGCATTGCGCGTTACGTACAAGAGTGCTTGGCCCGGTGGCGGCTCAAAGCGCTCCGCTTCTGATTGTCTCTCCGGACTTGCCCTCGGAACGGAAGCACAACCCGCTGCTACCGTTAAGGCGCACCAAACCAAAATAACCCTATTGAAACGCAATAGGCCCTACCGGAAGCAGTTAATTGAGAAGCTAGGGAAAAGCGTACTTGAAAGTGATTAGGCGGCCAAACCGGCCGCAATGGGTCAGAACCAGCCTACCAGACGCCTTGCGACTGCATGAATCGTCCAAGTAGGCGATTTCCTAGGTCCCTGGGTGGCTCTTCTCGGTCAGAAGTGGCCAGTTACGGGGCCTCCGAGAGTTTCTTGGTAGCCAAATAGGCCAGCTCGTTCTCGTCTGGCGGCAGCTGCGATCTAATCCAGCGGGCGCGGTGCGCGAGCGAGCACTGAACTAGGATCCAATACTCTGGTTCGACTCCGCCATCCAACGTCGGCGTGTGTATGAAATTGGGAACGCCGTCGAGTTCGAGCTGCTGCGCTACTGTCGTAGCCACACCCTTCGACGTGTAGCCGCGGAAGTATTCCCATTCATCTTCTCTTAGCATCTGTTCTAGCAACTAACACTTTCGGCCAATTTCGGTCGCTCAGTTTCTTTCGGCGAAAACGCGCTTAGCATTATCGTCGTCTAAAGGCTCCCCGCCGCTGTGAATAACTGTACGGAACGGTCTTAGCTCCTCAGCCGCTTCACGAAACCCTCTTATCTCAACATTCGTATAGTCACCTTCATATCTGGGGATAAGGTGAATCAATGCACCCGGCTTTTGGAAGCTCAATGGGCCAAGATTCAGTTGGCGGCGAATGCTCTGAAAGCCGTCAGCAACGGCGTGATAGTCGCCCATCAACGTGCGTGGGTGAGTAAGGCCGGCACACTGCACTTGGATTGACTGGACCACACCAACTATACGAGCAAGCATGTAGCCCTTACACACCTGAACGTAGACGAGCTTTCGGGGGAACACGGCGCCTTTTCATCTCATAGCGAGCGATAGTGCGACAGGCTGCATAGGGTCAGCACCAGCCTACCAGAGGCCCTCTGGTCGCTGAAATCATGCAACTAGCCGATCCAGGACGTGTATGGCGGTCAGATTTCGGCCAACAGCGGACCTCAACCACACCTCTCCGAGCCCAGTAAGTTGAATTGCTTGTCGAACGTCATCCGGGAACACCCATCCACAATATAGAAAGCCGACAGCAAAGACTCGTGCGCCCGCAAGTATTCCAGCATATTGAATCTAATCCGATAACCATCTGCCGTCGGCTCCACTGATGCTGGGTAGCTTCTTATTGGGGCCATATCAGATTCGGCCAGCCTCAAGTAGACAGCATTCAGAACCCTATTTTCGTTTTCTGTCCAAACCGGGATTTCTTCATCCCAGATCGTGGTGATCTCGGAATAGACAAACGCCGCATTCAGAGCAAGGGATATTGCGAGCATCGAAAAGACGAGTACTTTAGCGGTTCGCGTCATATTGATCACTCTGGTCGGAGGACTAGAAACATGCCAGCTCTCGGCCACATCCAGTCGTTGGTAGCTCGGTCAAGGATCGTCAAATGACTGAATACAGATGTTCTCGATCCATGCCGCGAATGATTCGGCGACACGCGATACTCGTGCAGGCGACGCCTCATGAGCGTAGTAGTAGACGGGATACTCGCCGTTGACAAGCCCACCTGAAACGTCGAATAGAACCTGGTCTCCATCGGATTCAAGAAAGTACTCGGCGAAGCACAGCATTCCTTGCGAAGGTGGTGGCCAGACGCCACCTCGGCTTTGGATTAGGGATTGCTGCTGCGGCGTCAGTTCCTCGTATTCGGGGAAATCGTGAAAGAAAGGGTGAGTCGACCCCATCTGGATGGCTCCACCGAGCATCCACAATCCGCCGCAGGTGTTGAGAAAACGTTTATACGAATCCGGAAGCTCGGCACCGAGCGCGCGCTCCAGCTCCGCGAGTTCGCCAGCAGAGCGCAACGGAAGAACGTTCTCGGGTTCGCTATTTGGCAGAAGTTCAGAAAAGGTCGGAAAGTCTTGCCCAAAATCAGGATTCACAGGACCGCGCCCCCGTCATATTTGCAAGCTAGGCGACCGACTGGTTTGGGTCATAAGCCGCCGCTCATCTGATTCTGCCCGAATCTACGGGCCGGCGATCTAACTTTGCGGCGGCGGAGGATGAGCAGCCCGAGCGACGAGCCAAATAGCCAGGCAGCAGCGGGGACTGGAACGACCGAATCGACACGAATACCAAACGTCGAGCTTGTTTCGCTCTGGACTGCTGGGGGCTCTTGGAACGCCAGTGTGACGGAAGTGCTGCTGTAGGGATCAAAATCCGCAGGGTCTGGCGCGACGGTCGGTAAAGCAACGGCATCGAACGCCGTCGCGGTAGAATCTTGAAACTCAAAGAACAGACCAGTCGCAATCAGCCCACCGAGAGCCGGCCCCGTTGTTAACTCGGCGAGTGCGGAGCGGAAGTCGCTCCCGCCGAAGGTGTCCTGGCCGAACAGGTCGTCGTTGGATACGCTTATCGTCCCGCCAATCTGCTCTGCTATCGTCACTCGACCTAGCGTTTCCAACTTCATGCCAACGAGTGGGAAAAAGGTGCCGTCAAAGATCGAAGCAAAAGATGGTCCTGCCTCGGTGTCGTAGGTGACGGAGAAGATGATCTCGTCACCGATTGACAGCGGAGCAAGGTCTGCCACCGGGCCCTCTTGGCTAACGATCGTGCCTTGGTAGATGAATGTCACGACTGCGGCATCCGCGACGAGCGGAATGGCCGTTAGAACCACAAGGACTAGACGGGGCATCGGGCGGGCCATCGACTTGCGGCCGTAGGCCGCTATTGCCTGACAATAGGATCGAGAAAACACCGCAGTCTCCCTGAAACAGTGCGACTCTCACAGTTAGCAGACGTTAGCAAGACCGTACCACGCGTTGGACTATTCGCAGGTACGTCGACCACGTGCTGCTTACCGTCACTCGAAGATGTCACCAAGCTGGATGATTCCATCAAACATAAGCCGGAAGAATGCTCATGCATCCCCAATTCCAGCAACTCGGAAAGCCACGGTATGTGCCCTGGAACCAATGTCGGCTTTGAGCCGACAACAGCCATTCTAGGGCCACAGATGTGGCCTAAACGGGTGATTCAGACTGGCTCAGAGCGTCTGGTAGTCTGATACTTACCTAAAGCAGCCGATCGCGTTTCCCGCTGTGTGGACGATACTCTCGTCCATTAGAAAGAGCAGAGGAGCCGAATGATTAAAGATGAATGTAGAGGCCCACATCTTCGACATGGTTCGGATTGGGTAGAGCATGAAGATCTAATTGTCGGGGATGAGAAAGGTCTCAAGAATCTGATAAGGGCCTGCGATGTGGCTCTAGAAAACGGTGAGTACTTGGGTAGTGATCTCGGCGAATGGGTTGGCGTGAGAAAAATGGACCCAGAATGGTTCAAGGATCCGCAAGATACACCGCAGACAAAATTTCAAAACGCAGTTCTTGCAGCGGTGCTTGTTTTGCTCCTCGGGCTAATCATGGTCGGTCTCGTTACGACGGTACGTTGGCTCGCCTGACAGGCCTCTTCTGGCTAGTTACAGTCTCTCGAGACACTGATTCCGCCCTAAAGAAATGACCGACGATAAAAAAGTAAAGAGCTCCAAGAGAAAGAGAGCGGACTTGATTAGAGCTTATCGCTGTAAGTTCCTCATTGCAGTGATCGAAGACCCGCATGACATTAGAAACATCGGAACCATCGTAAGGAACGTAAACGCCCTAGGTGTCGAGAAAGTCTACATAGTCGACCCCAAGAAGAAGTTGCCGGATGATTGGCAAGAGATGCGCGAGAAACGCTCTTTGTCCAAAACGTCCGCTTCGGCGATCAAGTGGAGCTTCGTCAAGCGATTTGATAGTACGGAAGACTGCCTCCAGCACCTGGAGAAGAACAACTACACCTCAATCGTTACGTCGCCCCACATCAAGGGCCAGGAGAATGTGGTGCTCCACGAAGGTGACTACACTGTTCATCACAAGCTGGCAGTCTGGTTTGGAAGCGAATCACGCGGAATCTCAGACCTCGCGGTCAAGCGCAGTGTTCTATGCGTAAACATCCCGATGCTCGGAATGATCGAGAGTCTGAATCTAGGAACCACGTCTGGAATCGTTCTATACGAGATCACTAAACAACGCCGCGAGTATCAAAGAATGTACAAGCGTCGAAACAAGCGCGGCAGAAAATACGTAGCCTAGATCAACCAAGGCGGGTGTCTGCTGTTGGCCGAGAGGAGCCGTACAGGGGGCCCGGAAGTAGTCCAAACCGGTGATTCAGGCTGTTTCGATGCGTTGAATAGTCTGTTTCTGACCGATTGGAGACGTTCGGGGCGTTATCCGTGGAGACTTACCGATGGCGCGAAATGTCGAGATAAAGGCGCGAGTTGATGATCTCGGTGCTTTTGAGTTGAAAGTTCGTCAGTTGGCCGACGAGGGCCCTATTGAGATCAACCAGGACGACACGTTCTTTCCGTGCCCATCAGGTCGGCTTAA
This sequence comes from Bythopirellula sp., assembly GCA_028285205.1. Lineage (GTDB taxonomy): Bacteria > Planctomycetota > Planctomycetia > Pirellulales > Lacipirellulaceae > Bythopirellula. Next base: position 20,035 of record JANQQA010000094.1, read on the forward strand.
GGTACGTGAGTTTTCCGACAGCGCGGGCCAGCTCATCTTCTACCAACGCTCCGATTCATCGGGTCCTAACGAGTCATTTTACGAATGCGTAGAGACGGATAGACCCGCAGCATTGCGCCAAGCACTCGGGCTTGCGTACGGAACAGCCGGGCGAGTGATTAAGAAACGCCGGTTGTACTTGATCGGCCGGACTCGCGTGCATCTGGATCGCGTGGATTCTCTTGGTGCGTTTGTTGAGCTGGAGGTTGTACTCGAAGACAGCGAGTCAGAATCGGACGGTTCAATTGTCGCGCGGGATCTTCTTGAGAAACTCGAGGTTGGCGCGGACGACCTGATCGATGTTGCTTACGTTGATTTGCTTGCCAGAAACACTGTTTCCGCGAACTCGTAGGGCGGCTGTTGGCCGTACGACGACTTTGCGTACACAAAGGAGACGCCGACTAGGTGGCGGATGCCATAACGGAGTCGCGAGCGTCGCGTAGGGGTATGAAAGAAACACTACCACTTGTAGGTGGATGCGCGTGTGGGGCTGTCCGATACAAGGTCACTGGGGAGCCACTGAGCGTACACGCGTGTCACTGCACTGATTGTCAAACGCTCTCGGGTTCCGCTTTCGGGCTTTCAATGGTCCTCAACGCATGCGACCTAGAGGTTGTCGCTGGGAGTCCGGCTATCAATAGATTCGAGACAAGCAGAGTCTCGATGCATCGCCATCACTGTAATAAATGCGGTGTAGCACTTTGGTTCAGTTCGCCTGAGTACGAGGGCATCGTAGCTGTGAAGCCGGGCACACTGGACAACACATCATCACTTAAGCCCATTGCCCACATGTGGGTTCGCAGTGCGCAGCCATGGCTGACAATCTCTGATGACGTTCCGGTTTTCCAAGAACAGCCGACATTCGAGGAGCTGCTTGAGATAGCCCAAAAGGCGCATGGCGGTTAACCTGGATGTGTTGTCCCCACGTCGACCGGCTATCGCCAAGATCGCTTCTGGCCGAGTCCGGCCATACTCGCGCCTTCTGGGTAGCCTGATCGAGTGATTCAGACCGTCACGAAGCTTCTGGTAGGCTGGTTCTGACCCATTGCCGCCGTTCAGTTTGCGGCTCAGGCGGCCTTTTTATTGCCATTCGCTGCTAGATATAGGCCAGTTGTCGTCTGCGCCGGCGCCGATGTTGTTGTCCTGGCGTTCGACAGATTAATTGTTACGTTGTCGTCTTTTTTCTCGGCTCTTTAGTACGTCCAAGACTGGTACAGTCTATTTGTTACCAAGAAGAAGAAAGGTCCGATGGAGAAACCAACGATTCGAGTCGCCTTCGCGATCCCATTAGCCGCCTGGGCGCTGATGGCCCAGGCAGCGCCGATCAGTTTCACCGACAGGGTTGGGCAAAATACCTATAGTTACAGTGTTGATGAAGATGCATTCACGATAAGCTTCGACGCCGCCAGCGTGCCCTATTCGATCAGAAGCGTAACAGCCCAAAACAACGCAGTTGCGGTAACGCCTCCCGAGCCGGGGGTCCTGCCGCCGACCGGCGAAACCAAGATCTTTGCAGGCACCTACACGCTAGAGGCGACGTCACTAACGATAAACACGAGCGCGTTGAGTGATCTGCCGCTGTCTGGGCCAAACAGCTGTTGTGCTTTCATTCCAAGTGTGGAGACAGGCAGACAGGATTCGATTTTTCTCGAGCTTTCGTATTCGGTTCAAGGGCCAACAGAGTTAATTGAAGGCGCGGAAACGATTGAGCTTTTTGCGGTCACGGACAACTGGTTCACGCGAATCAATGTAGAAGACTTTCCGAACTCTGCACCTCTGGAGTACATCGAAAAGACGTTTTGGAGGTATAGCAGAGAGGGCACCATTCTCGTCGGTTCGATAGATGGTGAGGATATTCGATTCGACTATGACGCCAATATCTTTCTTGACGTCGACGGCATAACCCGCGCTTCGCTGCTTGCCGATACTGATGTCGTGCCGATCCCCGCGGCGGCGTGGCTGTTCGGATCAGCACTTGGGGTGCTTGGCTGGTTACGTCGTCGAAATGCTGTCTAAAGCAAATCGGTCCTAATTCGAGAACCTGACGTTGCTCACAGGGAAAAGTACTCTTCGATTCCGGACAGAACACTCGTTACCGCAACCGAAGCCAGAATAAGCCCCATGACACGGCTTACAACGCTGGCCCCGCTGCTCCCAATCAATCGATGGACATAGCTCGATGCCAGCATGAGCAGTAGTGCAACTACCAGTACGGACACCATCGTCGCAGCAACCTGTGCCTGCTCCCAGACAGTGAATCTCTCGTTCTCGGTTTGCATCACCGCGGCCAGCATTGCGCCCGGGCTCGCGATGGACGGGACAGCCAGCGGAAAGACGGCCTTTTCCCGCCCGGACGGGACCAGTTTGACCTCTTGCTCGGGTTTGCTTTCTCCGAAGATCATCGACA
>JANQQA010000110.1 GCA_028285205.1 Bythopirellula sp.
ACGATCGTGGTCGCGTCGCTCATATCTATTGTCATCCTTGCGGTATGGTCACAGGGCAGGGGAGACCGTCGGAAGATCGCGGCACTATTTGTGGACTCCGTCAAACGATAGGCGGCATTGTTAATTCCCACAACCGCGTGCGGTACGAGTCAAGTAACTAGCGAGTCAGGAGAAACGATTTTCATGGGCGACGAGGGCAATTCTTACTTAATACTCGGTGCCACCGGTAGCGTTGGTTCGGCGCTTGCGCGGCGGCTGGTCGCCACGGGCGATCGTGTGATGTTAGCTGCGCGTGATCCGGAGTTGCTGTCGCAGTTGGCGACCGAGCTGCACGCGGCATCGCAAGTGGTTGATGCGGAGGAGGAAGGCGCCATAGAGAAGTGCGTCGAGCACGCAGCGGAAGAATTAGGCGGCATCAACGGCATCGCAAACTGCGTCGGATCAATTCTGCTCAAGCCCGCGCACACCACCAGCTATGAGGAATGGAACCACCTGCTCACGACGAACTTGACCAGTTGCTTCGCTGCAACGAGAGCTGCGGCCAAGACGCTGCGAAGTGCGGGCGGATCGGTTGTCTTCGTGAGTTCCGCCGCGGCGGGGGTGGGCACGCCGAACCACGAAGCCATCGCAGCGGCGAAGGCTGGCATCGAAGGCTTGACCCGCTCGGCAGCGGCCACCTATGCAAATCGCGGCATCCGTTTCAACGCGGTCGCACCGGGCTTGGTCAAATCAAAAATGACAACCAAGCTGTGGGAAAGCGAATCTGCCGCGGCACAATCGAGCGAGATGCATCCGCTGGGTCGACTGGGTGAACCTGACGAAGTGGCTGCCGCGATCCAGTGGCTTTTGGAACCCAGCAACAGCTGGATCACCGGACAAGTGCTGAGCGTAGATGGTGGGCTTGCAAATGTCCTGCCGCGCCGGACCATCCGCGCCTAACTTACTTTGGCGGAGGTTTTCTTGAGCGACGCAGCCCCAACTACGCCACGCTGGATGAAGTATGTTCTGCTCGCCGCGGCGATTTACAATCTCGCGTGGGGAGCATGGGCAATTCTGTTTCCGACCGCCATCTTTCGCTGGGCACAATTCGATCCGCTGCCGGCCTACCCGGAACTCTGGCAGTGCATCGGCATGATTGTCGGGGTGTATGGTATCGGCTACGGTATTGCGGCTTTCAATCCGGCACGGCATTGGCCCATTGTGTTGGTCGGGCTCCTCGGCAAGATCTTTGGGCCAATCGGATTCGTGCAAGCGGTCTGGCTAGAGCGATTTCCGCTACGGATGGGCTGGACGATCTTGACGAACGATCTAATCTGGTGGGTGCCTTTCACACTGATCCTCGTCTACGCGTGGAATCAGAACCGCGCAGCCACCAGCAAGGAATCCAAGCATTGAAAACTGTGCTGCTTGTCCAAGCCGCTTCGACGTGGGCGATGACTGGACTGATTTGGTTTGTGCAGATCGTGCACTATCCGTTGTTTGACAAAATCGGCGCGACGGAGTTCGTCCGTTACGAGCAGTTCCATCAGCGGCTGACCACGTGGGTCGTCGCTCCACTGATGTTCGCTGAATTGGGTACCGCGATCTGGCTCTGCGCCGCGCGGCCCGCCAGTTTGCCAGCCTGGCAAGTCTGGCTGGGATTGGCTTTAGTCGCGGCAATCTGGCTGTCTACCGCATTGTTGCAGGTGCCGGCTCACGAGGCACTGTCCGCCGAATTCTCCGCCCAGCAGCACGCGAAACTGGTCAACACCAACTGGATACGCACGGTTGCTTGGTCGGCCCGCGGCGTACTAGTGCTATTGATGCTCAACTTGCAGATGAAGAGTTAGATGCCGTCAAGCTCGGCTTGAAAACGTTCGGCAAGAACAGCACCTCGTAGACTTCGTTCCCACCGGCGACAAACTCTAGCCCGCCCGTCGATTTGCCAGTTCGCCAATCGACCAGCGCCACGCCAGCGGTAAGTTCCTGATGCCGCTCGCGTACCGGCGGCGCATCGAGGATGTGCTTGCGGCGAATCTTCGAAAGTCCCACCAGCGCGCGGTCCTCGACGAAACACAGACCGCGGGTGAATCCCGGTAGTGCGCACACCTCGTCGCACTGGCCCGTCGCGGGATCGACTGCCGATAGCGTCCCGTGCCCTGAGTTGCACAGCCACCAATGACCGTTGTACCAACGAGGTGAATGCGGCATGCAGAGCCCCGTCGCCACAATCTCGTCAGTTTCGACATCCATAAGAATGCCGCCGGTAAAACGATCTTGCTCGCGCCAGCCACCTTTTTCGCCGGTCGCGCAGAACGCCGTCGCCAACCTCGGCAAGCCTTCGCGCATGCCCAGCCCATTGAGATGGCAACGATCTCCACGTACCAGGCCCTCGATGAACGAAGGTTGCCAGCAGCGCGCGAACTTCGTTTTCTTCGAGACTCGTGAGATCGCGTTGAACCGCGTGTTTGCAAAGTAAATACCGCGCCGACCGAAAGCTACGTCGTGAGCGTCGACTTTGCCGGTCTTGAACTTGCGTGTCAGGTGGAAGCTGTTCTTCGCCGGCTGTTGTCGCTCGAACAACAGAATCTCCGCTCTGACGGCCAAAGCGAGTCGATCTGCTTCCAATGCCAGACCCATAGGTCGCTGGAAACGCTTCGTGCAGTATTGCAGTCGTCCATCGAAACTGCTCACCAGGACCACCTTGCCCGACGTGTAGGTGGTGATCGCCAGACTTCCACCCGAGGCACCAAGCCAGTGATTGAATTCTCCGTATGCTCGACAACGGAGCTTCGACTTGCTTGGCTGATTCTTTTTGAGAGGTATCGACATAGATTGCCGGGTGAGAGGAGCGACTTAGCTAACATCATGACTATTTCTTCATATTCAACAAGCCGATGCGGTTCAATGTTCGCGCGAGTACCTAGGGTCGTCGGTCGTCGTGCTCCTGTGGTATCATGCTCGCATGCCTGAGATCGAACGGTTTCTGCCTGCGTTGCGTCAATTGCACGATCGCATTCGTCAGCGGGTGCTCGAAGCAACACAAACTCACAGTTCGGAAGACCTTTCCCGCATCGCCGGCAACGATGTGGACACTAGCGGAGACTTGGTCTTCGCAATTGACCGCGTTAGCGAGACAGAACTCGTCGACTTCTTGACACGTGAGATCGCCGCTGACGAGCCGATTGTGCTCATTGCCGAAGGGTTGGAGGATGGCCAGCGTGTCCTCCCCGAGGGCACAAGCGAAGAGGATTGCCAATGGCGAATCATCGTTGACCCGATCGACGGGACGCGCCCATTGATGTACCAGAAACGCAGCGGCTGGATCCTCACCGCCGTCGCCCCTAATCGCGGACCAAGTACCAATCTAGGTGACGTTCAGCTCGCCCTGCAGACCGAGATTCCGTTGCTCAAACAACATCTCTGCGACCAGCTTTGGGCCATTCGCGGTCAAGGTGCCCAGGCCGAGCGCTACAATGTGTTGACCGACGCGCGCACACCGATCACATTTCGACCTACCAGCGCTGACACGATTCAGTATGGCTACGCGTCGATCTGCAGATTCTTCCCGGGGCTGCGGGATGTGTTGGCGGAAATCGAGGATCGCGTGATCACAGCGGTGCTGGGACCGCGTCCGCCGGGCGGCACGATGACGTTTGAAGATCAGTATCCGTCTACCGGCGGGCAGGTGTTCAGCTTACTGAGCGGTTCCGATCGCTTCGTCGCTGATTTGCGGCCATTGATGAAAGAGGTCGCTGCCGAACGGGGCGAGAATATGGGGCACTGTTGCCATCCTTACGATATCTGTACGCTGTTGATTGCCGAAGAAATGGGAGTCGCGATCACGAATCCAGCGGGTGGTCCTGTGAGCTATCCTCTTGATGTGACGACCGACGTAGCGTGGGTCGGCTACGCAAACGAGAGCATTCGGCAGCAGGTTGAGCCCTTGTTGCTGGAAGAATTACGCGCGCGAGAATTGATTTAGCTAATCGGAGCACAGTATGCGGGTATTGGTGGTTGGGGGCGCAGGTTACATCGGATCGCATTCGGCGTGGCGGTTGCGGCAAGATGGCCACGAGGTGTGGGTTTACGATAACCTCTCGGAAGGGCATCGCGCTGCGGCGCCAGCAGGAGCGCTGATCGAAGGCGATCTGATGGAGCGTGAGAAGTTGCAGCGGGTGTTCACCGAGCACAAGATCGACGCGGTGATGCACTTCGCGGCTTCGTGCTACGTCGGCGTGTCAGTAACCGATCCGGCCCCGTACTATCAAAACAATATCGTCGGCACGTTGTCGTTGCTCGATGCGATGCGCGCCAGCGGCGTCGAAAAGATCGTCTTCTCCAGCACCTGCGCCACTTACGGCATTCCGGAAATCGTGCCAATTACGGAAGCCGAAAAACAACAGCCAATCAATCCTTACGGCTTCACAAAACTAGCCATCGAACACGCTTTGGCAGACTACTCGCACGCCTACGGACTGCAATACGCTGCACTGCGATACTTCAACGCTTCGGGAGCATCCGACGAGCATGATATCGGCGAGGATCATGATCCTGAAACTCACCTCATCCCGCTCGTATTGCAAGTCGCGCTAGGGCAGCGCGAGACGATCAAGATCTTCGGCGACGATTATCCGACGCCCGATGGAACGTGCATCCGCGATTACATCCACGTCGAAGATCTCGCGACCGCGCATGTTGCAGCGCTCGAAAAACTAGCACTCGGCAGCCAGTTGAAGCTCAACCTGGGAACAGGGCAGGGGGCCTCCGTGAAAGAAGTGATCGAAGCAAGTCGCCGCGTCACTGGCCATGCGATCCCGGCGGAAATCGTTGCGCGTCGTGAGGGCGACCCGCCGCAGTTGGTGGCCGATGCACGCCTGGCGAACGAGACACTCGCTTGGCAACCCAAATACACCGACATTGAAGCAATCGTCGCCAGCGCGTGGAAGTGGCATCAAACCCATCCCCGCGGCTATGACGACCGTGGCTAGAATTCGCTTCGAGCCGGCGCGATGAACCATCAGGGAATTGGAGAGAAGAGTTTGCATGAGCGAGAACCTATTTCCGCAGCTTAGCCGTGAGGTCGATCAACTCGGTCGGCTGTGCGGCACTACCATCAGCCAACGTGGCGGGGCAGAGAGTTTCCAAATCGTTGAGAAGCTCCGAAAGCTTGTGCGTCGAATGCACACCGGCGATTCCGCTGCTAGTGACGAAATCAGGCAGTTGTTGGCCGCCCTCACCGAGCGGGAACTAAAAGTCGTCACACGCGGGTTCACGATCTTTCTGGAATTAGCCAACTTGGCCGAGGACCGGCGGCGGGTGCGGATCTTGCGTCAGCGCAAACGTGAAGCCTACCCTGATCCAGCACGAGAAACGGTGCGTGCCGCGATCGCCGAGTACTATCGCCGCGGGATTTCGTCGTCTATTGTCCAGCGCTATGTTGATTCGCTGCAGATCGAGTTAGTGCTAACGGCGCATCCGACCGAAGCCAAGCGACGCGCCGTCCGTCGACTGCTGGGCGCGATCCGTGATGTCCTCGCAGCCGCCGATGACCCCGATCTGTTGCCGACAGAGCGGCAGCGCCTCGATGATCGCCTCGAAGCAAAGATCAGCAAGCTGTGGCAAACCGACTTTATCCGCCCGTGGCGCCCCACTGTGATGCAAGAGGTCGAGCGTGGTCTGCGCATCAAGGACGTGCTATGGGAGCAAGTTCCGCGCGTCATGACCGACCTGCGCCATGCTCTGGCCGACTACTACCCGAAAGTCAAACTGAGCGAACAGCCAATTATTCAATATGGCTCGTGGATCGGCGGCGACCGCGACGGCAATCCGTTCGTGACCCACGATATCACGGACCAAACGATTGCCTATTTACGTGGCGAGGCATTGAAATCGCATCTCGCCCGCTGTTCCGAGCTCCTCGAATCCCTGTGTCTGTCTGATCGCGAGACCCCCGCAGCTGACTGCCTGGTGAACGCCATTGCGGGCGCGGGTCAGCGGTGGCCGCATATTCAAGAAGCCCTCGGAAAACTGCCGCCACTGGAAGCCTACCGCAAGTGGTTGTTCGTCGTGCGGTGGCGGCTCTCGCAAACAGCGCTGGCCACGCCTGAGGCAGGCCACGATACGATCGAGGGAGCTTATGAATCGGCCGAGCAATTGTACAACGACGTCGGGATCATTGCTGAGAGTTTGCGACTTACCGACAACGCCAATCTCGTCGACACGAATGTCCAATCTTGGCTCGATCAGATTCAAGTCTTCGGTCTCCACATGGCGCGACTCGACATCCGTCAAGATTCAGGCCTCTACCGGTCGGTTATCAACGAAGTGCTCAGTGCAGCGGGTCTGGTCCCTAACATCGGCGAACTCGAGGAAGTGGATCGGCGTAAGGCGCTGGTTGACACCATGGGCGCTAAGGTGCAACTCGATCGCGATCAACTTTCCGGCGAAGCCCGTGAGACATTGGACCTGTTCACCTTGCTTCGCCGCGTGGTGCGCACTTTTGGCATCTCGGCCATCGGTCAGCATATCCTGAGCATGACGCGCGTCCCTAGTGACTTGCTCACGATCATGTGGTTCTGGCGCTGGTCGGAGCACGTCGACGGCGGTGATCCGCGTGACGAGACGATGTTGTTGCCGATCGTGCCGTTGTTCGAAACGATCGGCGACCTACAGCAAGCCCCGCAAACCATGCGCGAACTACTAGCCGCGCCCGCCTATCGAGAGTACCTTCGCCAGCAAGATGACGATCAAGTCGTGATGATCGGCTACTCAGATAGCTCCAAAGATGGTGGCTACCTCGCCGCACAGTGGGCACTACAAAGCTCGCAAGCCGAATTAGTAAAAGTCGCGGCAGAGTTTGATGTGAAGCTGACATTCTTTCACGGTCGCGGCGGCTCGCTCGCGCGGGGAGGTGGTCCGGCAGCGCAAGGCGTATTGTCGTTGCCCAGCAGTGCATTCAACGGCGCGCTACGTATTACCGAACAGGGTGAGGTGCTCGCCGATCGCTACGACAATCCGCATATTGCACATCGGCATTTGGAGCAACTCGTGTGGTCGGTGCTGACCGCCGTGTCGCGCGATGGTCAGCCGGTTCCCCAGCGGTGGACCGAGGCCATCACCGAGTTGGCTGCGAGCTCGATGAAGACCTACCGGCAGATGGTCGATCATCCGTCGTTTGCCGATTTCTACCGAACCGTAACGCCCATTAATGCCCTTGAGCGACTGCCAATTGGCTCCCGCCCGTCAAAACGCAAGAAGGGCAATCGCGTCGAGGACCTCCGCGCGATTCCGTGGGTTTATTCGTGGACGCAATGCCGTGCGATGTTGCCGGCATGGTACGGACTAGGTAGTGCGGTGGAATCCTACCTGCAGGACGATAATGGCGAGCGTCTTGCGTTGCTCCGAGAAATGCATGCTGAATGGCCGTTCTTTCAAATCTCAATCGACCGCGCGGAAGTCGCGCTCGCGCAAGCCAACATGCCGATCTTTCAATGGTATGCTGAGCTCTGCGAAAACGTTGACGAAGGTGCAACGCTCGCCGGCTGGATCACCGACGAACACGCGCGGTCGCGCTCGGCCGTGCTCGAAATCGTTCACTGCGAGGAGCTGCTCGATCGGACTCCCTGGCTAAAACGCTCAATCCAAGTTCGCAACGGCTACGTTGATCCACTCAACTTGCTGCAATACGAATTGCACCGCCGCGCAGCCGCCCAAGCGGGCAGCACGATGGTCGAACTGGAATACCTTACGCACCTGACGATCAAGGGCGTTTCGACGGGCATGCGCACCACAGGCTAAGGTGGGCGTTATTTGGCCGGCATCGCTGCCACAAATTCGCGTGCGAGCGCTAACACAGCCTTCAGCGTCGCGTCGTCTTCCATCGCCTCGGGATTGATGTCGACCATTCCACCCATTTTGCGGCCCGTAAACGAAAGCGGTTCGATGCCTGCGAGTTCCAAAGCTTTCGCCTCGTTCTCCTTGCCGACGCGCGCCATACCGCCATTCTTGTCAACGCCGCAGAGCATGTTCCCGTTGAGCATGAAGCAAAGCCCACCGAACATGCGCTTCTCGGTTATCCCCTCCAGCGTTGCCAACTCATCGCGCAGGATGCCGGCATACTCTTCGTTGTAGGCCATGTTAGGCCCTCTTGGTTTTCGAGCCCGACTTATTTGCCGAATCGTCCTCGGCGGCGTCTTTCACACGCAATAGCGTATTCGTCCAGTAAGCTTCGTACTTGCTGATCCAGCGTTCCATGATCTGCCTAAGCGGAGTGACGTTAAGCGAATTGATGCGTTTCCGTCCTTCCGCGCGGGTATTGATCAGCCCCGCTTCGCGCAGCACGTCCATGTGTTTCATCACTCCGAAACGCGAGAGATGGGGAAACTCATCGACAATTTCCGTCGTCAGACGTGGACCATCGCGCAGCAGATCGAGAATGTCCCGCCGCGTAGGGTCGGATAGTGCCTTCCAGACGTGATCAAGGTTCTGCGTCATCGTATGCGAGCTACTCCGCAATTCTCTTGACCGAGTTCAGCAAATGATCCCAGCCAGGCACGACACCCTGCCGATGCTCTTCTGCCACCAGTCCCAAGGCTTGATGCCGAAGCGACAATTCCGTGCCGCCGGCTACTTGCTCTAACCGAAACTGCACGTGCCCCGCAACCGGATAGGACATGAACATCGGACCTTGGATTTCAATCAACGTCGGCGGCTTGATCACCTGCACGAAGCCCCATAGATGTCCTTGTCCGTGGCCGAGGTCGCGGAACCAGCGTCCACCGGGCCACTCTTCCAGCACCATCGGCATCGGTTGGTTGTCGGGTGTAGAGCTTTCCACCGTTAAACGCCGTATGAGCGCCTTGTATGCGTCGCCAATCGCCGAGTTGATTTCGATACTCTGCGAAACGTCGAGCGTAAGTTCTTGGGTTTCGATCATGGTTTAGGGCCTTGGGTCTAGGGGATGAGAACAAGTGAATGAGTTGGAAGCTGGCTACAATAGTCGGTGCGAGTTCGGGCAATCGCGATGGTAGATACCCTCACGTCTTACTGCTCCACCAAGAAACTCATGTGCATTTCCGCGTGTCGCAGATGGAAGGCTTCCCACTCTTCGTTCGTTAATCGTCCGAAGCCGGGATGCATCACTCGTTTCGACTCTTGCTGCTGTCGGTCGATCGCTCGCCTCAACGAATCGAGTCCTTGTTCGACGGATGTCTCGTCGGGAACGACTTTGCCCGACACTTTGAAGCCTGCGGGAATTTCTTTGTACAAGAACTTCTTTTTCATCAGCAGTGACATCATCCACCGCGCTGGCGCGGGGAATGACATATCACTGCCATCAATCGAGGTATCGAGCGCGCGGGCGAGATGCTCGTAGATCTGGCCCTGCGACCAATTACCGAGTGTTGTCACGTTCTTGTTATCCGCAATTCGTTCCGCATCACTCTGTAGATCATCCAGCGACTGATAGCTCACCTGCCTCCGTCCTTCGACTGTTTTTGTGTTGATCATGTTTTCCTTTCGATTTGCAAACAAATCTTGTTGACAACTCGACCGCGACTGATATGTTACCCGATAGTAACGTATTGAATCGGCCGCATCAAGCTGTTTCTAGAGCAATTTCGATAGGAGACTTAGCAATGCCTTCCCACGCCAACCCTGTGAATTGGTTTGAGATCCCCGTGAACGACATGGCACGGGCCAAGAAGTTCTACGAATCGGTCCTCAGCGTAGAAATCGCTGAGAACGAAATGGGCCCCAACAAGATGGGCTGGTTTCCGATGGAGATGGACCGCATGGGCGCAGCGGGCACGCTGATTCAGGGCGAAGCCTACACACCGTCGCATGACGGATCGCTTGTGTATATGCACGTCGATAGCATCGATCCAACCCTTGAGGCGATCGGCAATGCCGGTGGCAAAACACTCGTTCCGCGCACGAGCATCGGCCAGCACGGATTCATCGCCCACTTCGAAGACACCGAAGGCAACCGCGTCGCGCTGCACGAGTCGCCCGCGTCGTAGTGAGACGGTCGGTTCCGAATCGACGTGGTCTGCCGTCCGCTTGGCGTAACTTATCGCTTGGCGTTACTTCGTCACGCTGTTGTCCGTGGGGACACCGAGGGTGGGAAGCGGCGCCGTGCTGCTCCCACCCGCTGGTTGTTCGAACACGGGGAGTCGGATTGTGAACGCCGTGCCTTTACCGACAGTGCTCTCGACGCGCAGGCGGCCTTGGTGGGCGTCGACGATGTCCTTGCAGGTGGAGAGGCCGACGCCCGTGCCACCTTTGCCGCTTTCGTCGGGTCCGTCCTTGGTGCTGTAGAAGCGATCGAAGATCTTCGGCAGTTGCTCGCGCGGAATGCCACTGCCAGAGTCGCGAACGGTGAGATCAACCGAGTTCGAGGCAGGGTCATGCACGATCCGCAGCAGCAACTCGCCACCCTCGGGCATTGCCTGCCGCGCATTGGTCATCAGATTGAGCAACACTTGTTGCACCTGATTGCCGATCGCACGCACAGGCGGTGCGTGCGCGAACTCGCAATGCACGGCAATGCGGTACTTTTGCATTTCGCGTTCTAGCAGCACGAGAGACTCTTGCAGAATCTCTGCCAAATCGGTGGGGGCGAATTCTTGCTTGCGGTTGCGCGCTAGTCCGAGGACGCTGTTGGTGATTTTTTCGGCGCGCTGCGCGGCGGACATGATCTTGTCGAGCGCTTTATCGCGGGTGGCCTCATCTTTGTTCCGCAGTCCGAGTTTGGCGTAGTTGATGATTGTCATCAGCACGTTGTTGAACTCGTGCGTCGTCGTGCCGACTAACTCGCCGAGCGCCGCCATTCTTTGTGCTTGGACGAGTTCTTGCTGCAGAAACGCCAGCTGTTGTTCGGTGGTTAGATCGCCAGATTGCATGGTCCGCCTCTGGGTGTTTGCGTGGCCGAGTGAACGAAGCACTACAGTTCGCGTAGTTTGCCAAAGCAAGCCAAATTGGCATGTTTCACTAACTCGAATGCCTTAACTTGTTGTTGATTAAGCACTTAGTGCATTAGTCGATATCGTCGAAGTCACCTGGGCGACTCAAATCGATTCCGCTACAATCCGCCGCCGCTTCGCGGAGCGAGATTCGACAGGAATCATTGGCCGGTAGCCAGTGCCAGGCGAATCGCGCAACGCGAGCGATTGACTGACCCACTAACCACCCGCTACTGACCATCCCGCCATGCATACCGCTGAACTGCTATCACAGGCGATCGACCTGTCTCGACGTACCGGCTATCAGATTCGTGAAGAAGCACTCGAAGGTGCCGGAGGTGGGCACTGTATGATTCGAGGAAAAAAATGGCTGCTGCTCGATCTCACCCAGACCCAGCAAGAACAGCTTAACGACGTGATCGACGCGCTTCGTTCTGAGCCAAATCTCGAGTTGGACGGTGTACCGGAAGTACTCGTGCAATCTCTGCGCGTCCCACGCGCCGCGTGAGTGCTAGCGTTCCGTGTAGAGTTGTTGCTCAGTGATGTAGTCCGCGACTTGGTTCGGAACCGCCTCCTGCCAGGGCTCGCCACTCGCGACCTGCCGACGGATTTGCGAACTGCTGATTGGCGTGGGCGGCATTTCGACCAGATGTTGGGAGATCGCCACCAGTCGCTCGTCCGCTACGAGGTGACGAAGCACCTGGAAGTCTGGAGCAGGTGCCTCTGCACGATGCACGACCAACGGAGTTGCCACGCGGCAAATTGCTTCTGGGCGATGCCAACGCGGCAAATCAGCCAACGAATCGGCACCCATCAAGAGAAACAATTCGCTCTCAGGCCGCTGCTCGGCAATCGCTTGCAAAGTGTCGACCGTGTAGCTGATTCCCCCGCGATCGATTTCGATGGTACTCACGCAGAAGTCGTCGCGTTCGGCACAAGCAAGTCGTAACATCGCGACACGATGTTCGTTGCTTGCCACGGGGCCGGCTGGTTTCAGCGGCTGATGGGCCGCAGGCACGAACCACACCTCATCGAGCATCGCTTGCGTCGCACAACAATCGGCGAGCAAGAGATGTCCGCAATGCACGGGATCGAAACTACCGCCAAAAATGCCAAGTCGCATAAAGCTACTTAAAATGTGGATGTCGAAGTACGGAGGGACAAATCGCGCCGGGCGACTGGGCAGGGCGAAGTTGCTATCTTACAGTGGTTCACTAATCATACTCCTTAATCCGTTCGCCGAAATCCGCATTCCACGATTCCATGCCGTCACAACAACAGAGTCTGTTCGACACGACGCCGCCCGAATGGGAAGTCGATGCGCGCGAGCAGCGCCTCGTCGCGAGCGTTGTGATGGGGAGTGGCGCTCCCGGCGAATACGACTACCTGGTACCCAACCAATTCGCGGACGCGGATCGACCTGAGCAATTGCTGGAAGCTGGACGACGGGTGCGCGTGCCGTTCGGCCGTGGCAATCGAACCGTTGAGGGATACTGCGTTGGTCTGGAAACTAAAGCCGTGGACACGTCGCGACTGAAGTCGGTTGCGCAAGTGGTCGACTCTGCATCGCTGCTGTCGCTGTCGATGTTGCGACTCACGCGTTGGATGGCCGACTACTATCTTTGTCCGTGGGGGCAGGTCCTCGAAGGAGTTGTGCCCGCCGGAGTACGAAAGCTGGCTGGCACACGCGAGGTAACCTTGTTGCATGTGCCGCACGATGTGCAAGAGAATCTGCCGCACACTAAATTCGGATCTGCGCAGCAGAAGAAGGCGCTCGAGACGCTGTTGGCTGGCAAGCGGCCACTGACCGTCGCGCAGTTGGCGGAGGCAGCCGGATGCACGGCAGGGCCAATCCGGCAACTACTGAAAAAAGGGCTCCTCGAAGCACAAATCAAACGCGTCGCATCGAGTGATCTCGACGAAGAAGTTCACCAGCGCGAGCAGCCGCTTGACCTCAACCCCGAGCAACAGCAAGTGCTGGAGTCGATCGACGAAGCGTTGGAATCAGCGCAGCCGCGTGGTCTCGTATTGCATGGAGTAACCGGCAGCGGCAAGACGGAGGTCTACTTGCAGGCAATCGAGCGGGTGGTGAGCTACGGTCGACAGGCGATCGTGCTCGTGCCGGAAATCAGCCTTACGCCGCAGACCGTTCGGCGGTTTCGCGCGCGTTTCGATCGCGTAGCCGTGCTGCACAGTCATTTGCGCGATGTGCAGCGTCATGCCCAATGGCAGCGTATCGCGAAAGGCGAAGTCCAGGTAATCGTCGGAGCGCGCAGCGCGATCTTCGCTCCGGCGCCACAACTGGGATTAATTGTCATCGACGAGGAACATGAGTCTTCGTTTAAGCAAGACTCGGCGCCCAGGTACCACGCGCGCGATGTGGCCTGGCAACGCGCACAAAGCGAAAGTATTCCGCTCGTACTGGGCAGCGCCACTCCGTCGCTGGAAGCCTGGCATCGGGTCCAGCGGGGTGAATTTGAAAAGCTCTCACTTCCCAAGCGTGTGATGAATCTGCCGATGCCCGATGTGATGACCGTCGACCTGCGCGATCCGATGCAGTCGCAAGGCAGCCGGGGCGGCATCAGTCGACCGTTGCATCAAGCGATGACCGCAGCCCTACGTGACGATGGACAGGTAATCTTGCTGCTGAACCGGCGTGGGTTTTCCACACACATCCAGTGCCCGGCCTGCGGGTACGTCCTGCAGTGCAAAAACTGTGAGCTGTCGATGACCTACCATCGTCAGAAGAACTCCACAATCTGCCACTACTGCGATCATCAGGAACCACCACCGACGACCTGCCCCGATTGCAAGTCGACCGCGATTCGTTACGGTGGACTGGGGACACAGCGGTTGGAAGACGAAGTTCGCGGCCGCTTCCGCGACCACGTCTGTGCGCGCATGGATACCGACAGCATGCGCGCACGTGGCAGCCATGAGGACGTGTTGTCACGATTTCGCGCGGGCGAAATACAAATTCTGCTAGGCACACAAATGATCGCCAAAGGTCTGGATTTTCCAAATGTGACACTCGTCGGTGTGATCAATGCGGACACGGCGCTGCACCTTCCCGACTTTCGGGCCGGCGAACGAACATTCCAACTTGTCGCGCAGGTTGCTGGTCGCACTGGACGCGGCAAGAAGGGCGGTCGGGTACTCGTGCAAACGTTGAGTCCCGACCACCCAGCAATCCAAGCGGCCGTGCGTCACGACTATCCACGCTATGCTGCGCACGAGATGCAACTGCGTAAGCAATTGAAGTATCCGCCCTTCGGCGCGATGATCCGCTTGGTCGTTCGTGGCCCCAAGGAAGAAACGACCCGTGGCGTGGCCGAAGATATGGCCGATCGGCTAAATGATCGAAGACCGGATGGCGACGAAGTTCGCGTCGTGGGGCCGGCACCGGCGGCCATCCCGAAGCTGCGCGGCAGCTATCGGTTTCAAATACAGGTACAGGCCCCGACGATGGAGCCACTTCATCACACAGTCTCTCGCGCTACAGAAAAGTACAAGCCAGCGGGCGAGGTCGTCGTGACGATTGATGTCGATCCATGGGACATGATGTAGCCAAGTTTGCCATTTCCCAGCGTGTATTAGCCTTGGATTGTCGTTCGCTAGTACCGTAGAATGAACGGCGTCAGCTAGTTCGATCACAAGACCAGACGTCGCTGGATGCCTTTGGCACCGCCAGTGCGACCAAGAATTAGCCTGATTGACACACGGGCGCAGCCCGTGGAACCCATTCTTGAGGTTGCTGAGAATTACCCGCCCCCCGTCTGCTCCGGCCGGCGCCCCGTCATGAGCTATCGCACTTTTAAACGCACGCTGGGAGAGACGAACCTGGTGCGCAAGTGTCGTTGGTTGTTCGGCGCGTGCCTATTTCCGCTCCTCGCGGGCAGCTTTTGGTGGTACGGCTCGCAGACCGATAAGATCGTCGTCGAGCAGAATCAGCCGGTCGGGGAGTCGATCGTCCGCAACGCGATGGTGCTTGCCCACAAGAAAGTGTTGTCTGACACCGAGACGTCTGAATTGCGCGCCGACAGCGATCCCGTCGGCGAACTGGTCACACAGGATCTGGTCGAAGGCATCTATCGTGGGAGCAAGTACACCACTGAGATTTTGTTGCCAAAAAACGATCAGCGCATCGGTAATCCAACGGACAATTTTGAGTGGAATCTGATGGATCGCTGGACGAAGCTCGCCGAGTCTCTAGAGACAGATCAGGACATCCTGGATCTAAGAAACGAACCGGAGAAGACATGGAATGGTGAGTTCGACAAGGAAAAGGTCGTCTATCGATACTATCAGCCAATCTTTACTGGCGAGAATTGTGTTTTCTGTCATCAACAGGCGCTTGGCAGAGCTCCTCGCCCGGAGCTCAAAACGGGCGACCTGTTGGCCATCGTGAAAGTGGAAATCGATGCGAAAGATACGCTGCAGCACCAAAAGAACAACCGCGCGATGCTTTGGGTCGCGGCGATTGCCGCGGTGTCTTTGGCGATGGGTGCTGCCTGGGTGATCGTCCGCTACATCATCGTCAAACCGTTGCGCCACTTGCGCGAGGTGAGCAACGCAATTCGCCAGGGCGATGTCGAGCAGCGCGCCGTGATTCACACCGGCGACGAATTTGAGGAGTTGGGTGCCGCATTCAATCGAATGCTCCGCCAGCTATTGCGACAGCAAGACGAACTGCGCCTCGTAAACACCGAACTCGATGGCAAAATCGACGAGATGGCGCACGCCAACATGCGGCTGTTCGAAATGAACCAAATCAAGAGTGACTTTCTGGCCACTGTGAGCCACGAACTGCGCACTCCGCTCAACAGTATCATCGGTTTCAGTGACCTGCTGGAGGGCGCTGAAGGCCTCGACGAAAAGAAACGTCGGTATGCCAACAACATTCAACGTTCTGGCAAGCAATTGCTGGACATGATCAACGACATTTTGGACCTGGCGAAGATCGAAAGTGGCAAGCTGGAGGTCCATCCCAGCGACTTCGACATCGGATTGCTCGTCGCGGCGCAGTGCGACTTAGCACAGCCGCTCAGCGAGAAAAAGAACATCGACCTCGACTACGAAATCGCGCCCGGCCTCCCGACGATGCGTCAGGATCAGAGCAAAATCGTTCAAATCTTGAACAATCTACTTTCTAACGCGATTAAGTTCACCCCCGATGGTGGCCGAATCAACATCAAGGTGCATCGCGAAGCACAGGGCGATCTGAGACTTTCCGTGGCGGACACGGGTGTAGGAATCAGCGAATCGGAGCAGCAACTTGTGTTCGAGAAATTCCGCCAAGGCACAACGGTCATGCCCGGCGGCAACGCGATGACCCGCGAGTATTCGGGCACAGGACTGGGCCTCTCGATTGTGCGCGAGTTGTGCCGCTTGCTGGGGGGCGATGTCACGCTCAGAAGCGAGCTTGGTATGGGCAGCGAGTTCACCGTCTTGCTGCCGTGGACTCTGAGTGAGTTGCCCAAGATGGAGTCCCCCTTGGCTGAAGAGCTATCTCAAATGACCAAGCCGCGTGCCGATCTCTCTGCCACGATGCCAGCCCTCAAACCCAGCGGCGATCCCGCGCCCGTGGAAGACTAGATGATTGGCCGAGGAGGGTCCATGACACAAGCAGCGGAAGTGCATCTGTTTACCGATGGTGGTTGCAGCGGGAATCCCGGACCGGGCGGTTGGGCGTTCTTGTTGCGGCATCCGAAAACAGAGAAGCAATTGGAGAACTCTGGTGCAGAGCGTGAGACCACCAATAATCGTATGGAACTGACCGCGGTGATCGAAGGGCTGGAAACGCTCAAACGTCCCACACGCGTCGAGCTATTCACCGATAGCGTCTACGTCGGTAAGGGCATGAGTGAGTGGATGATCAAGTGGAAGGCGAACGGCTGGAAGCGCAAGGAAGGCGGCAAACTCAAGCCCGTGAAAAATGAAGATTTGTGGCGCCGGCTCGACGAACAGCTGAAACGTCACCAGGTGAAATACACACGCGTTGCCGGCCATAGCGGACATCCCGAGAACGACCGCGTCGACGAGTTGGCGGTCGCTGCGTATCAAAAATTCTTGTAAGCCTTCTGCTTCGCGTTGGAACTCCGTATTCTTTCTGTTTTCTGACGAAGTTGAATTGCGGCTCGTCACGGCAGTAGTACAATCTGATTATCGATATTTGCTCGCCGTTTCATTTGCTTCTGGTATTCGAATCTGTCATGTCTCAATCGCGTCGAAAGTTTCTGGGGTCGACCGCCTGTTTTGCCGTAGGTTTTGCTGGTTTACAACGCTTCGTGGCCGCCGAAGAATTGGCAACTACTTCGCTGCGCAGCACCTCCGAGGCCGCGACAGGTCGGTTCGGACCGCTCCAACCAGATCCCGAGAATCTGTTCGACTTGCCAGCTGGTTTTTCGTACCGCGTGATTTCACGCGTGGGGGATACCATGACGGACGGGTTGCTGGTGCCAGACAAAGCGGATGGGATGGCCGCTTTCCCTGGACCTGATGGCCACACGATTGTGGTACGCAACCACGAGATCGCGCCGCACCAGATTGGTCCCTTTGGCGAAAGTGCCCAGTTGCTGAGCAAAGTCGATCCGAAGATGCTGTACGACTTGGGCGAGCGTGGCAAACCGTGCCATGCCGGTACGACCACGTTGGTCTACGACACCAAGAACCAGCGACTCGTGAAGCAGTATCTGAGCCTCACCGGTACGGTTCGCAACTGCGCCGGCGGGCCGACTCCCTGGGGCACCTGGATCACTTGTGAGGAAACTGGCGACGTCCGCGGTCTGAATATCTACGACGGCATCGAGACGCTTTGCCAGGAGGACCATGGATACAATTTCGAGGTCTCCGCCACCGCAGAAGTCGGTCTGCAAAAAGCGATGCCACTGAAGGCGATGGGACGTTTTCGGCACGAAGCCGTGGCTGTCGATCCGAAGAGTGGCGCCGTCTATCAGACCGAAGACATCGACGACGGCTTGATCTACCGGTTTCTGCCGAATCGACCCGGGCAACTTAGCGAAGGCGGCAAGCTTCAGGCACTGATGCTAGTCGACCAAGCCAGCGCCGACACGCGCAACTGGTCAGAAGGCTTTAATCCGACAGTCGGCCAGCAGTTCGCTGTGCGGTGGATCGACCTGGACGAAATCGAAGCACCAAAAAACGATTTGCGCCTGCGCGGCTTCGCCGCCGGTGCCGCTTGTTTTGCGCGGGGCGAGGGCATGTGGTACTCCGAAGGCGATATCTATTTCGCCTGCACCAGCGGCGGCGCGGCGGAACTGGGACAAATCTGGCGGTACACGCCAAGTCCGGTGGAGGGAACCGCCGAGGAAGTCAATTCGCCCGGCAAGCTGGAACTGTTCGTCGAGCCGAACAACTCGAATCTGGTCGTGAACGCCGACAACCTCACGGCGGCGCCTTGGGGCGATCTGGTCGTCTGCGAAGACCGTACCGGCGACGAAGTGCGCCTGGTCGGTGTCACCCCCGCCGGTGAGCTCTACACGCTAGCCAACAGCCGCGGAGGCAGCGAGCTGGCCGGAGTTTGCTTCTCGCCCGATGGCAGCACCCTGTTCGTGAACATCCAACACCTTGGTTTGACCCTCGCCATCAGCGGACCGTGGGAAGACGGCGCTTGAGCACGTCCTAGCGATCGCTTGCGTCAGTCGTAACGATTATCGGCGGGAATTTTGGTTCTCTTTGCGGGTATCTGCGAACTAGGTTTTCAATAGCAGGCGTTGGTCTGCTGTCACGAAACCTATCTTATCGTACCTCTGCAGCATCGAAGTGGCACACCGATCGTGAGATCGGGTCGCAAAGCTATGGGACTTGCCCTTTGTGGATTCACTTCCAATTGGGACACAAGTTCGCCAGGCTACCGAAAGTTGCGGTAATCCTGTGGGGGGCGACCAGATGTCTCGATCCAGAGTCGACCGAAGTCGTAGGCTTCGTTGCGAGCTGCTCGAAAAACGTGAGATGCTCTCTGCGAACGCTTCCGCTGCGCCCGAGTTGCAATCGGCAGCTACGCCCGACTTCACGCAAGCGGTCATTGCTGACGCGGTTGACAGCAGCCTCGGTGCCCGCGATCAGGCGCTCGCTATTTCGGCGGTGCACTTCTTGATTGATGGACGCGAGGTGACACTCACTTCGCTCGACCAACTGCTTGAAATGGAAGTGGGTTCCTCGCTGCAGGTCGTCGGCATCGATTACCGACTCAATGGAGAGGAAATCGTCGCGGGCAAGATCGCATTTGAAGGCTACCTCAACAAGCTACGTGGCTCTCGACTCCGTACCGACTACGGCGATGGCCGTTTCGGTGGACATGAGCAAGAGGGGCAGATCGCCTTCGGGGAATCTTCACATTCCGGGCTGAGCGACGCGTGGAAGATGGAGGCCGGATCTGAAAGCCTGACACTGGTGATGGTACGATACGGTGCCGATCAAGTTGCGGTGGAGGATCGTATCACCATTCGTACGCAAGTGGGCACCCCCGACTTTGTCATCGATC
The DNA here is from genome assembly GCA_028285205.1 of Bythopirellula sp. Lineage (GTDB taxonomy): Bacteria > Planctomycetota > Planctomycetia > Pirellulales > Lacipirellulaceae > Bythopirellula. The sequence goes on from JANQQA010000110.1 coordinate 19,447, forward strand.
CAGAAGTTCGCATTAAGGGATCTAGCAAAGGCATAGTCGTTGGGCGTGCAGTAAAGATCTACGGCGTTTGGAGCAATGAGGGCGCAGGCACCTATCGAAGCTACGCCGAAGTCGACATTTATCACGAATCCGATCCAACGAAGGTCGTCTGGTCCGGCGCGCTTGCCGATGTGGTCGAAGGCGGTGAATCCGACAAGGGTCGATTCTTGAACAAAGTCAAACGTGATGGTTTCTCGCGGAACTGGATGCCCGATCTAGGTGGCACTTACACACTGAAATTCTACGCCGACCCAGAAAACTCCTGGAATGAGTCTGACGAATCGAACAACGTCGTGAGCAAAACGATTGAGGTAGAAGACTTACGCAAGCGGTCAACCCGACGTGATGCGTTTCTTGGCTTCGGCTTCAATCACCACAGTGTTGACGATACTCAGACTCGCGAAATCATCTCGGCGGTCACTGGCTGGCGAGGGCAGGCGAAAGTACCTCAGCAAGAAACGAACCATTCGTCAGAACCGGACGAAATCGATTTTCACGAGATCGTTGTTGAGTTAACTGTCGCCGCTGAAATCGACAACTCAAGTGCCACCCTACTCTCTGGGCAAGCTCCGACTGAAATTGACGAACGCGCAACCGATCCGTCGCGCACCGCAGCAATCGACGCGGTATTGTCGAGGCCAGAGATTTGAGGGGCTCGCACTGATAGTATGATTCTCGCGCATGCATGGCGAGGCGCTGGATTTGCCCGCTTCGTCCTCTTGTCTTTTGTCCACTTAGGTCATATAGTTCAACTGTCGGGTTTGGTCAGGAAGAACTGGCCATGGCGACAGATCGGCGGTACCGAGTCAGGAGCGAAAGCTAGCAGCTCACCGCCGACTCTTACAGCCCTGAGCAATCAGGGCTTTTTTTGTGCGCTGAGGCGGGCAATGTGTGGTTGGCCTCGCGTTCTCTTGTTCGGCTGTGGCCAAAGCTACCTGGATTGATACGAACTGCGGAGGCTCGTCGGGCGCAGCTAGATTGCTTGGCGTGCAATCGATCGAGTATAGGCAGTGGAAAACCCGATTGCGATCAACAACAGAGCAGATGGCTCTGGGATTCTGAAAAACCCGTACTGTACGTGGTCGATCTCCCAGTTCGGTGAATTAGATGATTGAATATGAATCACGGAAATACCAGCACTATGGTAAGCGCCAAAAAAACGGTCTTCACCTGTCAGACCCATCCTCGAACCGTCTCCGCCAACCAGCACAGGACCTATGACTCCCAACGACGATCCTTCGGCATCGAATGCCTCGAATGATACAAGGTCTGAAAAAGAACCGTTCGCCGTGTCAATGACGTCCGTCCAAACGACGCCAGCGTGCGTCGGGAGCGAACCTAGGACGTTCTCTTCGAACGCGAAAACGAACTCATTCCTCCCTAGCGGAGGCTCGCCATCGATTTTTCCTGTCCAGAGCGAGTGCCCATTCGAGCCCGATCCATCAATAACACCGTCATCACTATCGATGGAATCAACATACGGCGAAGCCAGGCCAAGGTCACCGATCACGATACCGCCGTTCGCAATTAGACCCGGAGCATTCAGCAGCCCGTCCTCGAAGTCCTCCACGAAAAAATACTGAAAACTTCCATTGGCCGCGAATGGGCTATCAGCGAAATCGGTGTAAGGAGTAGGTCCAAAGAACTCAGTGGCGGTTGCACTATCCGTACCGGCAGCAAGTACCGTGAGTATGAGGCAGGTAGAAAGTAAACGGACCATTGGAAGTCTCCAGAGTGCTGATTGATGTCAAGCCACCGAGCCAGACTGCAACGCATCGCATACTCACGAAAAGCATTCTACCCAGGGCATTCGGCACGTCAATTATCGTGCGATGCTCTAGGTAATTCCTGCCAGCACCGTCGCGCGGCTGACGCGGTTGATGCCGAGCATGAAGGCCGCCGTCCGTAGGCTGACTTCTCGTTCGCGGGCAAGTTCCCACACCTCTTCGAACGCACTGGACATCACGCGTTCTAGCTCTTGACGCACGCGGTCGAGGTTCCAGCGGTAGTATTGACGGTTCTGAGCCCATTCGAAGTAGCTGACCGTGACCCCTCCAGCGTTGGCGAGGATGTCGGGCACGATCGTTACGCCGCCCTCGGTCAACATCTCGTCGGCGTCGGGTCGAATCGGAGCGTTGGCGGCTTCGATAATCAGCGGTGCCTTCACGCGGGGAGCGTTCTCCGCCGTGATCACCCCACCCAAGGCCGCCGGTACGAGCAACTCCACGTCGAGTTCCAGCAGTTCCGCATTGGTGATTTTGTCGGCTTCCGCGTAGCCTTCCAATCCCTGTCCATGCGTGTTGGAATAACGAATCACGTCGTTAATGTTGAGTCCGCCTTGGCGATAGTAGGCGCCACTGATGTCGCTCACCGCCTCGACCTTGCAGTCGGCGTCTTGCAGAAACTTGGCGGCATAGGTACCAACCTTGCCGAATCCTTGGATCGCCACGCGCGTGGTGCTTGGCTTATGCCCCAAGCGTCCGATGGTTTTGATCGCGAGGATTCCCACTCCGCGTCCCGTCGCTTCCTCGCGGCCGTGGATGCCGTAGTGTTCCACGGGTTTGCCGGTGACGACCCCTGGACTGAAGCCGTGGTATTTATTGTGTTGGTTCATGATCCACGCCATCACTTCGGCGTTGGTGCCCATGTCGGGAGCAGGAATATCGGTGTCGGGGCCGATCACGTCATGGATTTCGTCGATGAACTTGCGGGTGATCCGCTCCAGTTCACCTAGGCTCAGCGATCGCGCGTCGACGGCAATGCCTCCCTTAGCGCCTCCATAGGGAATATTGACCACCGCCGTCTTCCAGGTCATCAGGGAGGCCAGGCTCCGCACTTCGTCAAGATCCACTTCGTGATGGAAGCGTAGGCCGCCCTTCATCGGACCCCGCGCGTTGTCGTGTTGGACGCGGTAGCCGATCAGCGTTTCCAGATCGCCACTGTCGCGCTCGATGGCGATTTGCACTTGCACTTCCCGCTTGGCGGTAAGCAGCAGCGTGCGCATGTTTTCGGTCAGCTCCAGCTGGTCGGCTGCGAGATTAAAATAGTGTTTGACGGCTTCAAAGGATTTCATAGTCTTCCGCAGGTCGAAAATGGCAGGCTCAGCGAGATAAACCGCGACTTGGCAACATCGCGTCGTTCGGTGGATAATACGCCCTCAGGCACCCTGGGACAACCAAGATTGAGCAGCCGACGTCGGCTGGGAGCGAGCGACGGCGTGGAGCATGAACCGATCAAGATCAAAGTCGCGGACGAGAGCGTCAGTTCGCGTGGCAGACGCAGCGGCGGCAACAGTGGTGCGTTGCTGCTGCTCGGTGGGATCGCGCTGATCGTGATCTGTGTTGCGGTCGTGCTGTTCTGGCCGCGGCAAGTAACAACCACCCCGACGGCGCTTGAGCCTGCCAACACGGCTGCAAAATCAGCGCAGCCAAACGACACTGCAAGCGGCGCCGAAAGCCCGGCAACAACAACGTCTGCGGCAGCCGACGACGGCGAATCACTATGGTCCTCGCCGACCGACGGCCCGCCGATTGATTGCAGCTATCTGCTGCCCGGAACTCAGCTACTGGTGCACGTCCGCGTGGCAGATTTGCTGTCCCACGCCGAAGGCGACAAAGTGGTCGCGGCGCTGGGGCCATGGGGACAGCAAATCACACAGCAGCTCACCGAGACCACCAACGTCGAACCGCAAGCGATCGACTCATTACTGCTGGGGATTCGCCAGACAAGCAGCGGCAGCATCGACTTCGTGGTGCGGCTGCTGTTGAGGCAAGCGGTCACGCCAGACCAAATCGGTCGTGATTGTTTCTTGCCCACGGAAGGCGAAGGGAAGGTGCTGGTCTGGTGTACGCCGAGTGCTTTGGGTGAACTAAAAAGTCTGCAGGGCGAGCAACCGCTCTTTCCGCGTGAACTGCAGCGCGTGCTCGATCGGACGGACGAGCAGCGCATGGCCACACTCGTGTTCGCGGGAAAGTTCCTGCAGATCAGTGGCGAGAAGTTTCTGCTGGGCACGGCAGAAACGCTACGTACCGCACTCGTCGATTTTCTGGGCGACGAAGCCACCGCCACTTCGATCAGCGCCCACTGGGATGACAACTTCTTCGTGGAACTTGTATCGACCGTCACGCTCAACGAACGACCACACCGATTTGCCGCCATGCTCGAGCAACGCGTAGCGCAGTCGCCCGATCAGGTGGAAGACTCCATCCTCGCCCAACAATTGCATCCACATGGTCGAAAAGTCCTTGCGCGTTTCCCGGCGATGCTGCGGAAGCTCGGCAACTACACCCGCTCCGGTGAGGAAGACAAGCTGAGCTTGCTACGTTGCTACCTGCCCGTCAACGCGGGCCACAATTTGTTGATGGCCAGCGAGCTGTTGCTCAACGCAAACCCAATGAGTATCGCCGTCGGGCCGAGCGACACCGTCGTGAAGAGTCAAACCCAGCTGTCGTCAGATCCGACGGCCCGGCTGCAGCTGACCACTTCGTTGGTGTTTCCGAAAGAAACGCTGCAGAAGGCCTTGGAAATGCTCGCAGAAGATGTCGGAGTGCCCATCCAGATCGCTGGGAATGACCTACAATTGGAGGGGATCACCAAGAATCAGTCGCTGGCGATCGAGCTGCGCGATCGACCTGCCGGCGAGATTTTGCTGGAAGTACTACTGCGAGCAAACCCCGATCGTACGGCTTCGGGGCCGACCGACGTCAAGCAAAAACTGGTCTATGTGATCCGCAAAGCAACCGGCAGCGAGCCTAGTGCAATCGTTGTGACGACACGGACGGCAGCGAAACGTCGCGGGGAGAAACTCCCCGACGTTTTCGAGCCCGCGTCACGCTGAGTTGCTACAATGGAACGGGGAAATGACGAAGTTCGACAATGACGAATCACCGCAGTAATGACTAGCCTCGAATTCGGGCTAGGAAGTTTGCGTTTCGGATGTCATTCGTCATTGAGTACTTCGTCATTTCCCCACTAGAGTCTTCTTTCATTTGACGAGCTAGTTTCTCTTGGATCCCTTCAAAGTCATCTGTGTCACGTGCCATGCGAAGCTCTCGGTGCGCAACGAGGCACTGATTGGGCAGATCGTCGGCTGTCCGCGCTGCGGCAGCATGGTCGAAGTCACGCGACCGGCGAATACCGGCGCCGCTGCTCCTGCTGCGGTCGCATCAGCCGGATCGACG
>JANQQA010000130.1 GCA_028285205.1 Bythopirellula sp.
GTCGTGCGTTTGTTCTCGCCCAACGGAAATCAACTGGCTCAGGCAACTAACCGACCAATCGATAGCGCCAATCGTGTTGCGAACTACGACAAAGGCATCGCTAACTTCCTGATTCCAAGCAGCGGTACCTATTCCGTTCGGATGATCGGCAAAGAGAGGCTTGAAAACTATGTCATCATCGTGACTCGGGACTCTGTGATGGACACCGAGAACACGAGCGGACAAACCTCGCCCTTCCGTCGTATGGATGTCGGCAGATCGTTCGGCTTCCTAAACGCGAGCGACTCTCGGGATGTGTATGGTGTGAGGCTCGTGAGTGGCGAATCCTACCGCTTCAGCTTGGAGCGTCCGTTCAACAACCAGAACTACACTCCGCTCAACTTCCTTGAAACTCGTCTCAATCTCCGTGCTCCAAACGGAAACCTGGTCGCATTTGATGCGACGTTCAACAGCAACGACCGTCTGGTGATCAATTACACGGCGAATCAGACCGGCGTCTATCGAGTTGACATTCCGCGGATCTCCGGTGCTGGTGAATACGTGGCAACCGTCACCAATACATCGTCTTCGGCGTCTTTTGTTCCAGATGCGACAACTAGTGCTGATGGAGCTGATGTCCCGCTCTTGGACGAAAACACGACGAACCTTATGGACGTCAATCTGCGACACTCCGTCACGGCCGTAGAAGGCACCGGAGAGGGAGAAACTGCATCGGCCGACAGCGGCCGCAATGTCGAGGGACGCACGATTATTCTCTCGGCCATCCCTGGTTCATTGCAATCAGGTGACACGCTGGCTGAAATCGATCTTGCCTGGGATCTCGATGGTGACGGCAGCTATGACGACGCGCAAGGCGGAAGTGTGTCCGTCCCGGTAGACCTGTTTCGCTCAGGACAAAACGAAGTCTTCGTTCTGGCTAGTCAAGGAAGCCGCTTTTACGAGCAAAGTTACCAACTCAACATTGCTCAGTGGCAGAACAAGGATTCCGCCTTCGACGTTGATGGCAACGGTGTGCTGACGCCGCTCGATGCCCTGACCGTCGTGAATGAGCTGAACAAACGCACCCAAGCTGGTTCTTCATTCGAATTGCCAGTGCTTGTCGAAGACGATTCAACTGTCCCTTACATCGACACCAATGGCGACCATGTGCTAACGCCACTGGATGTGCTGAGTGTCATCAATGCTTTGAATTCCAACCAGGAGTCAAGCACAGGAGGCGAACTCACTTTGGCCGTTGATGAAATTCTGCAAGAAGGAGGGAGTGATAAGGCAGGTCAGCCAACAGGGCTACGCCACAGTGGCGGCTGTCCGTGCGCGGAATGCTGTGCAGTACGAATTGTCGATGACCTCGGGATTCAGTGATGATTGGTCGAAAGTAATGCGGTTGATTTAGCGCATTTTTTGCTTGTGATGTGGCCTGCTTTCGACGGAATGAGCAACCAGCGTTGATGACGCAGGCCATTTTCCATGCGACTGGCACTTAACCGTCGACTCCAAGCACCACCGTCTTGGTGACGTGCCGGCTTCGTCCTGAATTGCGACATGCGCTACTCCCTGATCCATGGCGGAACGATCAAGTACAGCGTCAATTCACGGACTGCAGTTGTGAGCTCTGCTTCTGCGGATCTTCGCTGGACAACTACTTCAAAGCTGCCAGGTCGGTCGATGGCAGCTAGCTGAGTTTCGAAGTCGCTTGGCGAGGAAACCTGTTTGCCGTTGAGGCCGATGATCCGGTCGCCTTGTTTCAAACCGGCGCGTTCCGCCAAGGACTCTGGAGCAACAGAGTCGACGTGGACTCCAGCGAGATTCTCACTTTGCACTTCATCGCTGGACGCGCTACCTTCTGCGAGGCTAGCGCCAAATCGAAATCGAGGCGTCGGGCTCAGCGGTCTTGCTCGCTCTGTCTTCTTGACATGCAAAACGACTTCGAAATGCTGTGCCAACACCATTTCTTCGTAATACGAGTTGGATGTCTCTAGCTGTGGTTGATACGCAGCGCCAATAGTTCGATTGAAGTGTGGGATAGCGAACCACGGCGTGGGCAATGCCCCACGCGTGTTGTTTAGCAAGATCGCTGATACTGGGGCGTCGTGATAATCGAAGAGGTGTGAGAACGAGTCATAACGACTTCCGCCCACTTTGAACTCCCTCAAGACCCGCTTGGCCGGATCATCGCCCTCTTCGGGGTAGTATCTCGACTGAAAAGAACCGCTGCCGAATGACAGCCCAATGGGTAAGTAATCGTCGCCGTACTTGCGTTCCAAAAACGTGCCCATACGCGGCATGTCTTCGACGGGGTTGCCATCGATTTTTGAAATGTGCCAATCGTGGGCCCACACTGCGATCCGCGAATCGTCACCATGGAGCTCTAGGATATTGCTAACGAATCGAGCCATCGACTCATCTCGAGCGTTGGTCAATTTTTTTGGCTTCTCAAGGTACTCTGTGGAGATGTCTAAAAACTGGAGCAGGTCCGTCAGGGTGTTTCGGACCGCATCTGAATCGGCTTTCGCAATGCCCCAGTTCACGGAGTCGCGCCAGGCTTGCCGCTGATCTGCAGATAGCTCGTCGCGAAAACGAAGTTGGCAGCGTTTCAGGTCTGCGGCGGCCCGAACGAAATCCCGTAACGCGACGGCGTTCTCGCCAGTCATGGCTGCGACCGCAGTATCAATCTTGGGCAGGTTCGAACGAATGCGTGAATAAAGCTCGATCTCCTTCAACATACCGATCGAAGACCATCTTTCGAGTCGGGAACGATCGATGCGAATCGCAGCGGCCGCTTGTTCAAGCAGCAGATCGGTCTTACGCAGCTGCGCGACAGTACGATTGGGCAGACGCTCGCAATACGAGTGCAGCTCCTGAATGGCCGCTAACAAGTCGTCCAACTCCTCCAGGGTGGCATTGTTCAGAGCCTTGGAGTAAGGCCCCTCTAAGGCGATCGCAAGTCTGTTTTCGAATGTAGCCGCTTCGGAATGCGCACCTTCCTTAAGCTCCTCCAGCACCAGCTTGAGTGGCGTGTAGGCATCTTGGGTGTCAAATCCGTAGAACTGTACCGGCTCCGTATTGGCGAGGCGATTCCTGTTCCAATCTCTCATCCACTCGACCAAAGCCAGAACTTCCTCCGTGTTCCAAGTCCAAAATCCCTGACCTTTCACTGCCTCTCGCGAGTCGCCGGCGCCCGACAGGACGTATTCGTTGATCGGCAAGCACGCCGCATAGCTGGCTTCAATGCCGAAGAGCCGCACACCATGGTTTTCGACGAGATGGCGGAAGACTCGGTGCTTCAGCTGAAAGAACTCTCGAGTGCCGTGCGTCGACTCACCCAGGGCAATGATCCGAGGGCTGCTCAGAATCGGATCGAGCTGTTTGAGATCATCGAGTGGCGCTGATGGCAATACGGTCGTTAAGCTGACAGTTTCATTCTCGACCCACGCGCGGGCTTCACTCCAGGCGAGCGCTTTCTGAAGAGCGTGGTCCGGATGGCACCATCCGTTGCCGTCGTCGAAACAGTCCCGGATTAACTCAGTGATTCGTGCGGGGTTATCGTCGACGATATACTTCTCCCGCAAACTGCGATAAAACGTGAGAATCGCTTCCACCTTGCGACGCAAGAGTTTTTCATCCTCTGACTCTGTGTCCAACATTGGCACGGCGTAGACGAAGCTACCCGCTGCACGAGCGTGAGTTGGGTAATTTCGGAAGTCTCGTTCAATGAACTCGCCCGTATCCGCATGATGTACGCCTGCTTGAACAAAGAAGTCGATCGCTCGTTGCGGGTAGCCAAAGACCAGCCCGAATCCTCGCCAACGTTCCGCCATTCGATCGGCGCCCTCGATACGCAACAGAACCGCTTCAGCGCTGATGTCCTTCGCGATGCCCAAGCTGCCGAAATACGCCGGCTGTTCGCTGATTTTTTGGGCAAGCGCTGGGCGAGACGCTATCCAAGCTGCTGCGAATCGCTTACCTCGTCGTAGCGACTGGAACGGTAAAACGCCAGTTTCAAAGTGGTTTCCGCATTGCCAAGCCGATACAGCGGCACGAACTTCGGCCAGCTTCGATGCATCGGTGGGCTCTACCTGAAACCACGTGTCAAAGAAGCCTTCTGAAACAGGCTTCAGCCCACCAACGATCGTATACAAGGCTTCTGAATCCAAGGCGTCCAGTAGTAGACTCTTGGATAAGCTCCGCGAAGACTCGGGCAAGGATTCCACGGGGAAGCACTTGTCCCTTGGGACGGCTTCCGGATGCCTGCGAATTGATGGCCCACCACCTTCGAAGTCTGTTGCGCGATTCTGGCCTACGGCGCTTGTGAACGGACAAGCCGCCATGAGCAATACAACCGCCCACGTCGCAACTGCGTCAGAGTGCCAGAACTTCAGGGAACTCCAATCGATGAGATACATTCGCTGGCCTTTTCACACGCTTTGGAACAAATATCTGATCGCTCTATCTCGGGCGCGTTGCCCCTAGCCCCAATCCGCCCAGGACGATAGCTAAGCACAGCCAGATGGCCATCGGGGAGTGAGAAGGCTCTTCGGTCTCCTGCACTATTGCCTGCTCTTGAATTTCGTTCATCTCGATTCCTTTCACATCAACCGGAGCTTCCGAAGGTTCGATGGCAGCTGCCAAGGCTGCTTGGTATTCGCTCACAGTTTGGGGACTTGTTTCGGAGCCGGGAGCACTGAGTTGCTGGCCGAGGAAGGCATGGAAGGCGGCGTTGCCACAAGTTTCATACGAGCAGGCAGCTCCATGAGCGGCCACCAATTCCGTGTGCACTTCAGCCAGTCGTTGCAACACTTCTACATCTGGATTCCAGTATCCCTTGCGCGCTGTCTCCAACATCACCGCTGTCATGTCCTGCAAAGCGTATGGATTCTTGCTTTCAAAGTACTGACGCATGTCCAAGTTATGCTTGTCTTCGACGTAGACTTGATACGTCTCGTCCCACATGTCTTGATCAATGGCGGATGGCTGCATGACATTCCACCCATACATATTGCGAACCGTTTCGGTGAGAGATGCCGCTGCCGAAGCGCCCTCTCGCTGCATGCCCTGTATGTACTTTGGGTTCCACATCGTTGTACGGGCTTCTTTTCGTATCGCTCCCACCGAAGTGGTGACCTTCGCGCGGCCGGGTTGTCGAAGATCGCTGAAGTAACCAGTCGGATCATTTCCGGTCGTCTCGCGGACCGCCAACGTAATTCCGCCCATAAATTCGTAAACGTGATCGAGCGACAACGGCCCCCAGGTATTCGAGCTGCGGGGATGAACGACGGCATCAACGCCTTGCATCTGTGCTTCTAGCAGGCCTGGGAGAACGGTGCCCCAACGATCACTATCCCGATAGACGCCGGACATGTTCTTGATATATTGCTTGGCTACTTGCTCACCCTGCTCCCAAGTGTCTCCCTTCTCAACCATGCCCATAATCTGAGTGCCATAGCTGCTGTTGCTGGCAGAACCGAAAATACGGGCGGTCGCAAATTCGCGGGCGTCTTTGGGCGATACTCCGCTGGCCTTGAGAGCTTGTTCCGTCTCTTGGGTGCCCTCCCGAACGTAGTTTGGAAAGTCTTCTGATTCGATGAGGCTTGCGATTTGAACCGCTTTGTCCATGAGAGCGATTCTCGAAGCAGCCGCGTCGCGGAATTGCCCTGAAGTTTGCACCAGGACGTCGATTCTTGGCCGCTGAAGTTCTTTGCTTGGGATGACTTCGACGTCGTACACCACCCCGCGTGAATTCCACATCGGCCGCATGCCCATCAGATAAAGTATCTGAGCGAGTGCAGTCCCTTTACCGCGAATGAACTCGCCTCCCCAAAGCGAAATTGCAACCTGTCTAGGATACTGTCCGCGGTGAGTGCTGCGATGACTCCCAAGCATCTGATCTGTCAGCTGCTTCCCGACTCGCCATGCCTCCGGTGTGGGTGTCTGCTCGGCATTGATCGAGTAAAGATTGCGACCGGTGGGGACCGAACCAGGATTCGCCAGCGGATCGCCGCCACTCGATGGAGCAATGTACTCCGCATTGAGTGCAGCAACGATTTCGTCCAGTTCAACTTGGGGCGACTTGCGAAGGTTCATCGCGTTCTGTGTGCTGGCGCTGATTAGATCGATAAGCGCCTGTTGATTCATCGGATTCGGATCCGCCCAAGATCGAAGTTCCGCGACATCTCGCCAAAGTTGCTGTGGCTCCGACTCAGCTGTTTCGTTTTCTGTCGGCAGAGCGTCTTGTCCATCTTGTGTGTCTGTCATACTCACCAGATAGAATTTGCTCGGTCGGTCTGTGGCATCGTAGGCGCTGTCGATCGCGGAACCAGCGGACTTGGGTCCCATGGAAGAGGCTTGCTTCTCACCTGGCTCTGGGTTCTCCACCTTATGTGGATGCCCTTTTCTCGGATTCGTTTGAGCAGGGTTCTCCTCGCCCGAGTGCTTTTGTCCGGGATGACCCTGCGTTGGGGGTGCCGAAGATGGATGCCCCTGGTTTGCCGCAGGCTTGCCTCCCGGGTGTCCTGTTTCGTTCGAAGCGGCTCGTTTGGTTGCCCCGGAGTAGCCGTCTGCCGGTTTTCCCTGTTTGGCGAGCTCGGCGGCCCGCATCTTCTCGACCACTTTCGATATGCGCGCTTGTTCCTCAGCAGTGAATAAATCATCGACGGTGAGTTTTCCTGACAAGACGGAGGAAACAAACTGCGCGGCCAGTTGTTGCCGGAACTCCATTTGCTCCGGATCGTCCGCTTTGCCAAGTGACTGGAGTAACTGGTCGATGCCCTGTTCACCCAGCATCGCAGTCGCCGTCTGCAGCACCTGGTCTGTCTGCAGTCCCCGGCCGATCACATGGAGCCCATCCGTAACATTTTGATCTTTGAGCTGATGGATGTAGTTGTGCACTTGCTCAAGTTCTGACTCGCTGAGCAATTGAGATTCCGAAGCGGGTTGGGCGAATCCTAGATCGGTGCCCAAGTTAAGCTGACGAACTAGCCCTGTCAGCGAGTGAAGTGTTTCCTCGCGAAGCAGTGGATCTTCAGCCTGCTCCCAGTCGTGAATTTTATCGTGCAGGATGGAGAGCTCGCCGTACAACCCGGCTTCCATAAACGGAGGTGTCAAATGCGAGACGATGACGGCATTGGAACGTCGTTTGGCGACCAGAGCTTCTCCTACGTTGTTGATGACGTAAGGGTAGATGTGCGGTACATCGCCGATCAATATCTGTGGCCAGCAATCACGACTGAGGCAATTCGATTTGCCGTATGTGAACTCCAATGAGCCGTGTGTGCCAAAATGCATGATGGCGTCCGCGCCGAACCCGTAGCGTGCCCAGAGATAGGCACCAAGATAGAAGTGGGGTGCCGCTTGATCCGTGCCATGAATCGAACTGATTTCATTCTCGTTTTCGCCGCCTCCACCTACCGTTGGCTGGGGCATAATGACGACGTTTCCAAGTTGAATTCGACTGACGACTAAATGGGGGTTACCTTCCACACTGGTCACCATTTTGTTGCCGGGTAGATCGCCCCAGAGATCGATTGTTTCTTTCTGACGTTTCGCGGAGAGATGTTCCTGAAACCAACGAGCGTACTGTTCCGCGGGAACAAGTTCTGGATCGGAGTCTTGCAAGAAAGTCTCGTAAGCTCCTAGAGCCCATTGCCCCAGTGTCTTGCCTTTCGCTTGAATCAACTCAAACAAGTTCTCTGGGGACTCCGGCAGCGAGCCGCCAAGATCATATCCCTCGGATTCGAGACGCTTGAGTGTGTTCCACAACGCGGGTGCAACTTCTAGGCCTCCCGCGGAGAGCGCCGACAATCCTGGTGATTTGTAGTAGACAATCACCAACTTCTTTTCGGCATTTGGCTTTTTGCGTAGCTTGAGCCAGTTGAGTGCAAGACTAACTCGCGCTTGCATCTGATCGGCCATTGCGGTTCGAACATTAAGATTCCGCTCGTTGGGCTCCATCGATGTGACCACAATTGGCTCGATGATCCCATCCAATTCAGGTGCGGTGATCGACTGCCCCATGAAGCCGCCTGCCATTCCGCGTTCATCTTCCAACCATTTATCGCGGCTACTGAGCAACGGAAGAGCACTTACGATGGGACAATCCAATTCACGCAACACAGCTTCTCCCTGGCTTCCGCGCGAGAACCGACCATGCGGGAAAGTAAGGATGAGATCAGGCTTAACTTCGCGTAGGAATGGAAGCGCCTTCGTTCGACCGAACATGGGATAGACCTTCGCGCCTCCCTCTTCAAGTGCCTTGAGAACCGCGTCGATCGGTGCGCGATTGAGCGTGTCTTGCGGATCCATGAAGCTGCCCAGCAACGCGACTCTCGGCAGGTCACTGTCCGCCCCGAATCCACGCCCTGCTTGGAACTTTTCAAACTCTTCCAGTGTCTCAAACACAGTCTCATCGTGATGGAAGAAACCGCTTTGCGGTTTTTCAATCAAGGCAGGCACTCTAACCTCGCGTCCACCCAGGTGATGGGCCGCGTAATGAGCCATCCCAATCAGGTTTTCTTCGCCGCCATGTCGCATGTAGTCTGCCAGCGACTGACGATGGGGCTCAGGTACGGAATTCTGCTTTTCAGACAGTGCATTGGTGGCGGTGCGAACGTAGAAATGTGTGCCGGTCCGGCGTGCGGCTTCAATGCGTTCCAACTGCTCAGGAGTTAAGTTGAGCCCTTGGCCGCGTACGACAACCAAGTTGTAATTGCCTAAGCGAGCCGTATCGATTCCTGAATCTTCGTAGCGATGGATGGCATAGCCAGCTTTCTGAATCGCGGTCTCCCAGTTGGCCCAGTCAGAATCTGAAAAGCCAATCGTCGCGATTCGAAACGGCCGCAGGTACTCGTAATAAGCCCAAAGTCCGCTGGCAAAGAACACCGTCAATAGGCCGAGCGAAATCAGCAGTCGTTTGATCATCGCTATTCCTCTTCTGCTGGTACGTAGACGACCCGACCATCGGGCAATCGATAAGCTTGCCCCAACAACTCACCTTGACCAGCGCCCGTCGATTCAGACGCTTCATAGTGTTTTATCTCTTCACCTTCCTTGACCACGATTTCCATATCTGGCGTCCCAGGGTTGGTGATAATCGTGTAGTCGCTTTCCCGCAGCAGCGCTGGGACTTGCAGGTAGGAAACCAATGCAACCATCAAAGCGACGGCAAACACCATGGCAACATCGAAAAGGTTAGCCAGGTTGGACAACGGATCGGAGTCTGGCTCTGCTTCGTATCTTTGCACGCGTTTCAACCTCCTTAGCCGCAAGCCGTCGAGTAACAGGCGCTGGTCGAAACCCGGGTTGGTTGATGTGTCAGGCATGTGCGATCTCCTTGGAATCGGCGGACACCCCCTGCTCTTCCGTCGATGAAGCTGTCCCCTCACCATCCAACGTTGGTTCTCGAGAGGCGATCGATAGTCGTTCTCCGGTTCCAGATCGAATGTTCAAACGCTCGATCAGCAGATTGAGCATCGCCGAGTCTGCATGAAGCCAACGCTTTTTGATGGACACAAGAAAGCCAGCAACCAGTCCTACAAAAAGACCGAGTACCGTTGTGGAGAAGGCAATTACCAAGTTGTTGCTCATCGTCTGTATGTCGCCAACCGCCAGTCCAACCAAGGCGGGGCCGAGAGGAATCAAAGTGCCCATCAGTCCCAGACCGGGACCGAGTTTCACCAAACTGCGAAGTGACTCTTGCTGATTCTGCCATTCAAGTTCAACTCGTTCTGCGATGTATGCGATCCCGGGTAGATCATTTTGAATGCGTAAGATTCGAGCGATTGCACTGTTCAGCTCACTTCGCTCGGCGTTTAGTGGAATGCTCTGAGTATTCTCGACGAGCGCCTCTTCTATCGCCCTGTCTGCAGTCTCGTTCTGACGCCTACTCAAGTATTCACCCAGCACACGCCCCGCTTGCACGAGGGTTCGTAGAAAGCACAGCAACAGCAAGAGCAGTACCGGGATAAGCAGAGCATTGGAAAGGATATAGAAAGTTTGAATGATCAGTTGCATGGTCTATCTCGGGATCTTCGTACGCCTCGCTGAGTGGATCTATACGCCAGTCGAAATCGATGGGTGAGACTTTCGGTTTTGCAGGAAGCAGCCGAAGCCCAAACACAACGCCGCCAGGACCAAGAATGGTACCAGGGACGTGACAGCAGCCTGCATCGCGATGCCGTTCTGACCCGACGGAGGAGGAGTGTTGAGACTTGGAATTAAACACACGATGGTCAAAGCTGCGACGCAGCTAAGTAGATGGACTTGCGAACGTAGAAAACGGCTAAGTCCTAGCCCGATCAAGCAGCCCAACAGAATAGCTGCCGAGACAATCAACCCACTGATCAAACCAACCAGTTCGGGTCTTGAACCCACTTCCTGTGACAACCAGGCTTGCTGCAAAAACAAAGCGCCCATCACGACAGGTATGGCCGGACAACAATGCACCGCACCCAGTAGCATTCGCCAGCGATCGCTACGTTCTATGCCAGCTGCGCGGAGTCCTGACCAGAATGAGACGCCTATTAGTAGTGCTTGTATCAACGCGAGTGTGCCAAGCACGCTCCCACGCGCGAACCTTGCTCGCAAGTCGAACAGAGAATTGGCGTCCGCCACTGGGTTGACCAAGAACACTGCGAGAGCAGTCAAGCCAATTGCTAGTGGCAGCAAATACCATTGCTGGGCTGCGACGAGTCCAGCAACCTGCCAGAAAAGCATGCCTAAGCAGCAGACCAGCACAAGGCTTCCTTCGTTGCTGCTGGCAACCTGTTCAAGAATTGCCGTTACAGATTCCATGGTGCTTGATCTCGCAATGTCATGAAAGGAGTCGTATCGCTTCTCAATCGTGCTGGAGCGTATCTAGGTCCGGACGACTGTCCACCGAAGCGTCTTTGTTTTCGTCACTCGGAAAATAGACACGTACGTCGGGATGCATTGTGTAGAGTCGGAATTGCTTACCGTCGTGGATCAACTGGCCGCTTGAGTTATCAGTACGGACGATTGGATTCCCAGGGTATTTCTTCCACTCCAAGAGATCATCTGAAGCGGCGAGACAGGTCGTCCACGGACCCTTCCAATTTGGATCTGCATTGCCGTGATAGACGGCATAGTATCGGCCTCGATATCGGAATACCTGATTGAGTGCGATGGCGTGGCGGTCATAGTCTGCCGGACCTCGTTCGAGAACTGGCTCATCCTGGACGTTTGTCCAAGTCCGACAGTCCGGCGATTTCGCGAGCCATACGCCTCGATCTCCACGCTCGTAAAAGAGATACCAATCGTTCTCTTCGACCCACAATGTTGGAGTCCCGTAGGGGCCGGGTGATAGTGGGGAACCATCGACGTTGCGCACGTCGAGCTTACCAGCATCCGTCCAGTTGATTCCATCGGCCGAAGTTAGCATGTGCGGAATGTCGTTCCGCCCTTCAGCAACCATGTAGAACGTGCTGTCGTGATACACGACATGAACGTCTTCGGTCCAAGACTTGTCGAACACGGGATCGTCCGCATACCGCTGCCAAGTCAGACCATCCTGCGATGTGGCATAGCCAAGCATTTTCTTCGCGCTTCGTCCACCCGCATAACCGGTGTACCACAGATGCCATTTTCCATCGTGCCGCAGAATACAGCCGCGTTCTCGGATGTTGCGATCCCAGGTATCTGTGGCGGTGCCACGGAAGACCGGGTTGTGCTCGTAAGGAACGAAATGCACCAGTTCACCCGGAAACAAATCCTCCCCAGCGGTTCGCGCTGATACCAAGACCAGGAGAGTGAACGCAATGCTCCACGGATTTCGGCTGCGCAGTGAACGAACCATTTGGGCTTTCTTGTCTGGCTCTAGTCTGGAAGTTAACGGTCCGAGTGCCGTTGAGTGCGGGCTCTACATGCAGGGGAACAGTATATGCAATAGAATTGCATTTGGCGTACGCTAGACGATTTTTTCTTTGCATGGCGCCTGTTTCCGGCGAGGGTGCAACTATTTCGTTGATGACGCCGGCCCGACGTTTGTGCGGTGCGCAATAGCCAGATGCAATCGTGTTTCGGACGGGAAGGTTTGCGGCAGGTTACGACTCACGCGAGGCGGCAGCAGTCGCGGTTGTTCGGCCAGAAGCGAGATTGTAGAGAAGGAGTCCGACTCCTAGGATCAGGGCCAGGATTGCCACGAGAATGTACTCAGCTACTGGTATCCGCGCGATCTCGCCCAGCCGATCGATTCCTCGTTCCCTATAAACCCAGGCGATGCCTGCCAAATAGGTTGCGGCAAATCCCCATCTGCTCACGCGTGACAGCCCCAACCCATGCATCTGAGTAAAGATGAACAAGCCCGCGAAGCCAAACAGAAACATGGGCCACACGTTCGGTCCTTGAGTATACGCAACTAGCGTGCCGTGAATCAAAACACTGAACTCCTGCAAGAACGTCCAATACCGATTGGTGTGAATTCGCGTGAAGAACAGACTCCCTTGGAGCATGAAGAGCAGCGTATATAGAAATCCCGACAGATGGCTGATGCTCGGGTACATCGGGTGGTACCAGAACGTGTAGAGGATCGCCCACGAGAAAACGTAGCCGTGATACCGAAGGGCGAAGCTGGAAACTTGCTTGCCGATAGGAACCTTCTTTCCCAGGACGAGACCGCGCCGCCGGTTCTCCATGAGGAGTACCCAAACCAGGAGCAGGATGACCGCATACTGTGGGTACTGAGGTGGATGATCTTGCGCGAGTCCGTCAAACCAGAGATGGGTTTGCACGAAATGGAGCAAGACGAAGCCTCCATTAATGGCCAACGCCCGCATGTTGACTGGATGGAGCCCCGTCGTGTACTTGCCCACATGCTTCTGGGCGTAATAGATCAGCGCGAAATGGCTCAGCTGATGGGCAGCGTAAAGTCCCCAAGCACTCCACCAGCCAATCTGCGTTTTTTCAGGAAGCTTCCAGTAATACCAGGCGTAACCTTCGTCGGGCAGAAATGCGATCTCTTGCAGTCGACTGCCAAAGATCCAGATGGCCAGCGTGGTTAGCACGCAAATACCGATCCCATACCACAGGGCCAGGACATCTCTCCGCGCGGCTGAAGGCGTTGTTAGCTTGTCCGGCATGGGCCACGCCTTGGGTTCCACGGTGCCAACTCGAGCTCTGCTGTTCAGCTAAAACTTCTTGGAGAGGCGCTGCACGCGAGCCTGTTCATGCAACGCGATTGCAATTGTATCGTTTTTGCAATTGCGTTGAATCGGGTGGGATCGGGCGACGGAACTAGATGCCCGAATCATGTTAAGAATCGACGGCAAAGCGTGCCTCGGGATGTTACGAGATTTCCAGCGACTTGCGGAACTCAACGATCCGATAGGTTTCTTCGAAACCCATGTGCGCGTGGAATTGCTGGGCATCTTGGTTGTCCAATTCGGCATCGGTGGCAATCTCAGTGCATCCCTGCGACCGGCACCATTGTTCGCCCTCTCGAAGCAGACGTCGCGACAAGCCCAACCCTCGACGCGATGGATCGACGTAAATTCCCTCGATGTAGCCGACAGGACTCGACAAACACCCATCGACGACATTCCTGAGCGAGACCTCAATCATGGCGTAGGCTTCACCAGAGCTCGCTGCAGCAAGAAAACACTCTTTACTCTCATCGCCAAAGAATAGTTCCATCTCCTGCTCATGGAAGACCTGCTCGACGCCCGAGTAGACTGCCATTCGCAACCGGAGCCACCCGCCAAATTGTTCTCGCTGAACTGGGCGAATCTGCATTCGTCTCATCTCGGCATTCGTGTCGAGGCGCCTATTCTCTAAACAACCGTTGGACGCTGCTGCGCGTATGTGTGCTTTCGGGCCATCGCGTTACGGCAAGCGGGTGTAGTAGACGGCCTCCAGGTAGAAGTCGTGGTCGCTCTTGTCACCTTTTTTGGCCTGAAGCTTCCGTAAGACTCCTGCGAAGCGGACAGGTCCATCGTGTTCCAGCCGTTTTCCCCGGGATCTGGCGATCACAGCGCCCGGCTTCCTCATTCTTTTGTCGTCGAACACCTCGTACACGTCGAATCGGTCGAAGATCGGCACCATTGAAAACGTCGTGACGCTACCAGTCGAGATGGGGATCATGATGAACCCATTGAACTCGGTCTTGTTCTCGACAAACTTTGGGTAGCCTGAAACGATGACCAACGTGCCCGGTCTCCCTTCGGCATCGACGGCGGAGGGCATCAAGTGATTTGGACGCTGCCGCCGGTATGCCTTACGAAGCTCGGGTTCCAGCATCTGCTGTACTGCGGCTTGAGCATCTGCAGGCAGGTCATGTTGCGCCATTTCCAGAAACAGAAACGCATTGTTTCCGCTGGAGAACACACCAGCTGCCTTTGCCAGTTCACCGCGAGTTACCACGTTGTCTTCAGCACGCGAATACAAGTTGTAGAATCGACCACCATTGTCGATCGTCTTCTTCAAACCAGCCAAAGTCTGGTAAGGTCTGATTTCCATCATCGTCGTTTACTCTCCGAGCGGCCGGTTAGTTTTATCATCGCGCCAAATCCTGGCAACTTTCCGTTTCCTGGCGCTTGCGACCGATTATGATCTGCTTTCTCGCTGGAGTTCAGGCTTCAGCCGTCCACAATACCATAAGAGCGGCTAAAGCCTGGACTCCAACGGTTGCAATGAATCCAACCGTTGCAATGAAACAGAGCCCCGGCTTAGATACGAGATGTCTTTTGTGGTGTGACGCGGCTCCGCTGCGTTAGCAAGCCCTTCGAAGCAAGCATTGAACACCTTATTCTGCAGGTTGGACAAGGCGCGTTTGGGTTGCTTCGGGCGGCTTCAGATGTGCGTCCATGAATCCGTAGATGAGCTGCCGTGATTCATGCGCGACGGAGTGTCCGCGTCCGTGTGCGTAGAAGCCAAAGTTCTGCGGAGACTTCTCTAGCTCGTAAACGTCCATAACTTTCATGAGCATCAGTAGTCGCTGACGTTGCGTCGGTCCATGTCCATCGTTCAACCCAGACAGATCGAGAAATGCACGCGGTGCGATCAGCGCCATGATCTCATGAAAATCGATCGGTGGCATTTCTTTGTTCAGCAGCGTTTCACGCATCGGTTTGAAGTAAACATACCAGCGATCGCGTGACCAGGCCTCAACACTGGGGTTGTGACGAAAAAACGACGCACCGCAATTGCACGCCGATGCCTTGATGCGCTCGTCGTACGCAGCTAGGAAGATCGTCCCATGGCCGCCCAGTGAATGGCCCAATGCGCCGATTCGGTCGTTGTCAACTTCGTCCAGCGTTTGCAGCACATCGATCGCGATCGAGTGCTCGTAAGTGAATTTGCCTACGGCCGTCCATTCTGGGTGCTTCTTGTAGAAGGCCGCCGTTTCATACGGACCTTCTGTTGGAATCCTGTGCCCTGATACAAAGTGCTCTGGCGCAATGACAACGTAACCTCGGCGGCATAGATGATCGAGGTATGCTTTGTCCGGATTGTCGATCAGCCCGGCAACTCGCTTCTTACCGAACTTGTACGTGCCGTGGAGAGCAACGATCGCGGGTACCGGCGACTCAACCTCGAGCGGAATCCCTAGATAAGCGTGAGCTCGTTCATCGGATTCCACCAGGTAGCTGATCAGCCTGCGCCGGTAGGCACCGTCAACGACAACTTCTTCGTGAATCTTTAAATCGAGTTGGGGCTTCGTCGGCTTATGCTGATCACGGATCAGGTTGAGGTATCGTTGCCGGAGGACGACCCGCCGCTTGCGCCAGTCTTCTGGAGTCTTAATTCCGTCCGTCAAATCATCCCATGAGGAGCGTATTTCGGGAACGTCAAACAACTCCACCTGCTTGCGATTCTGAGCAGATGCAGTTGCCGGGACGATAAGAAGGAGCAACACGGACCAGGGAATCTTCAAGACATATCTCCTCAGTTCGGTGGAGGCTGTACTAAGTGGACGGCTCGGTCGGATTGACGTGCGATTCGGCATGGATCTCAGGAAGCTGGTGTCACGCGTCCATACTTGTGGGTCCGAGCCGGTCGCGTCACAGAATTGGCCACTCATGTCCCTTAAGGCTGCAGCTTGATTTCCTGGATAAGCCACTTTGTCAATCCAAGTACTGAGTGAGGATTGGACTCGGGGCCGATCGGGCGCCCGCGGCCATGGCCATGCGGAAACGTGTTCAAGTAGTAGTGCATCTGCGGATGATGCTTGGGCAACCCGGCCTCCCAGTACTTGTAGAGCCAGTCTCGTTCAATGAACTCAGAATACCGCTCAGATTTCCAAATGACGGGGCCGTAGTAGAAGATGAATTCTTTGCCTTGGTCCAATGTCCATTTCGCTCCTCGCACGACCTCATCAGGTTTCGACCACCCAGTCTCGAGCGGCCAATGCCGATTGAACTGGTGTGCCTCGTAGGCGATACCGTCCATCTTCTCCATGATCGCGCGTGCCCGAGCGTCTTGTGCAAAAAACGAAGGATGCTCAACCATCTGAATCAATTTGTAGTTACGGTGTTTGAGCAAGCCCTCCTTGTGGGCATCGCGAAAAAGTTGCCGTATGTCGTCGACGTCTTCCGCGAAGAGAATCCGGGTATCTTCAGGAAAGGGGCCAGGTTTTGCGTCCTTGTGCCCACGGTTGATGGC
>JANQQA010000050.1 GCA_028285205.1 Bythopirellula sp.
CGGGTAGTCTCGCTTGCCAGGGTATTTCATGACGAGCCCGCCCCGTTGCAAGATCCTCAAGCCAGTTTGGACCCGAAATCGAATCAGGGCTTCGGCGCCTACTCGCGGATTCACTATCCACGAAGTGCGGCACTCGTACTTAAGGAGCCGCTGGAAGTACCGACCGGCGCTAGGATTCGCGTCACGCTGAAACACCGTGTCTATCTGCTCGGCGCGTTCAGTCTCGTCACGCGGCGCGGGCACCTGGCAGTTAGCAGTGATCCGCAGTTCCAGGCGTTGCTCGATTCTCAGCCGATGCAAAAAAAGCGAAAACGGCTCGCCAACTTCAAACTCGCACGCAAGGAGATTAAGTCCGTCAACACCCCCGTGCTGCGCGAACGCCCCGCTCACCTGGCACGTCCGACGCACGTTTTCACGCGTGGGTTGTTTCTGACCAAGGCGGAGCAAGTAGAGGCCGGTGTTCCCGCTTCGCTGAAGTCAGGCGAGTTGCCGCCGGTCTCGAATCGCCTGGCTTTGGCGGACTGGCTGGTTTCCCCAGCGAACCCGCTGACGGCGCGCGTGGCAGTGAATCGGTTTTGGGCACGGCTGTTTGGCGTGGGTATCGTCGAAACCGAAGAGGATTTTGGCTCTTCGGGTGAGCGGCCGTCGCATCCAATGTTGCTCGACCATCTGGCAACAAAGTTCCAGGGCGAACTGAACTGGAGCGTCAAGCAGCTGCTCCGCGAAATCGTTCTCTCGCGCACCTACCGCCAAAGCTCCGTCACGACGGCCGAGATGCTGGAGGCCGATCCTGACAACCGCCTGTTCAAACGTGGTCCCAGTCAGCGGCTTTCCGCGGAGATCATTCGCGACCAGGCATTGGCGGTTTCGGGGTTGCTCAATGGAGAGATGTTTGGGTCGCCTGTCCAACCACCACTTCCGGCCGGCGTATGGCAACCGTTCGCCGCCAATGACAAGTGGCCCGTGCCAGAGCCGGGCGACCCACAGCGTTATCGGCGTTCGGTTTACACCTACGTCAAACGAAGCATTCCCTATCCGATGCATGCGACCTTCGATCAACCCTCGCGCGAGTTTTGCGTACCCCGCCGCTTGCGTTCCAACACACCCCTGCAAGCGTTGGAACTACTCAACAGTGAAGCGTTCGCCGAATGTGCCGAGGCGCTCGCCGGGCGGATGCGACAGCACAGCGAAACGCTTGACGAACAGCTAACGCATGGCTTTCTGCTCACCGTATTGAGACCGCCCGCGCCGACGGAAATTGAAATCCTGCGCGAGTTGCACGAACAGTTGCCAGCCGAGAGAGGGCTCGTCGCGGTGGCGACGGCGCTGCTCAACCTCGACGAGTTTGTCACCAAATAGCCCCGACCAAACCCATGAATCAGCCCACCCTTCGCAATCAGTGGTTTCAAAGCCAACTTGAGCACAACTCGCGTCGGCAGTTTCTGACCGAATGCACTACGGGCTTGGGTGCACTGTGGCTGACGCTGCAGCAGTCCGCGCTCGCCTCGACGAGCCCCGCGGCCACGTCGCCCATCGCGCGGGCGAAGCGAGTCATCTACCTCCACATGATCGGCGCGCCGAGCCAACTGGAACTGTTCGATTACAAGCCGGAACTTGAGAAGTACGACGGCAAAGACTGTCCTCAGGAGTATCTGGAAGGCAACCGCTTTGCGTTCATCCAGGGCACGCCCAAGATGCTGGGACCACAGTATCCGTTTCAGCAGCACGGCGAAAGTGGCATGTGGGTTAGCGATCGGCTGCCGCACTTCGCCAAGCACGTCGACGACGTCTGTTTCATCAAGACGATGAGCACCGATCAGTTCAATCACGGACCCGCCCAGCTGATGGTGCATACCGGTCAGTCTCGCATCGGCTATCCCTCGATCGGCTCCTGGGTGACCTACGGACTGGGCTCCGAGAATCAGGATCTGCCTGGCTTCATCGTGTTGCTCTCGGGTGGCAGGCAGCCGCGCGTGGGCAAGGCACTGTGGAGTGGCGGATTTCTGCCATCGGTCTACCAGGGCGTCCACTGTCGGTCCAAGGGTGATCCGGTGCTCAACATCGCCAATCCCGAAGGTGAATCGCGGACCGAGCGTCGCGCGTTGCTCGACGCGCTGAGCAAGCTGAACGAGCAATCGCACCAGACATTCGGCCATCCCGAAACACTCACCCGCATCGCTCAATACGAAATGGCGTTTCGCATGCAAACGGCCGCTCCTGAGGCGATGGACATCTCGCAGGAACCAGCCCATATCCAAGACTTGTACGGTGCTCAGCCCGGCCAGGAATCGTTTGCCAATAACTGCCTGCTCGCGCGGCGATTGGCAGAACGGGGCGTTCGCTTCATCCAGTTGTTCGATTGGGGTTGGGACTCGCATGGGGCCGCCCAGAGCGAAGCGCTTAACGGAGGTTTTCAGGACAAGTGCGAACAGGCGGACCGATCGATGGCGGCTTTGCTGACCGATCTCAAGCAACGCGGCATGTTGGACGATACGCTGGTCGTCTGGAGTGGCGAGTTCGGACGCACCTCGATGCGGGAAAACCGCGGCGGCGCGACAATGACCTTCGTTGGGCGAGATCACAACCCAAACGCGTTCACCCTGTGGATGGCCGGCGCCGGCGTACGTCCCGGTTTCTCTTACGGCGAAACCGACGAAATGGGCTACCAAGCCGCACTCAATGAAGTGCCGCTGCGCGACTTCCACGCCACCTTGCTGCACCTGCTCGGCATCCAGCATGATCGTCTGTCCGTCCCCTTCCAGGGTCTGAACCAGAAGCTCACGGGTGTCAAACCGGCGCGGGTGATTGGCGAGGTTTTAGCGTAAGTTTTGCTCCACATTGGGCGATGACAACACACGCCGCCCAAATGCATGCGAGGGCACCGCTAAGTTTCGCGTAATCAGTGCAGGTATGAGGAAGCGAAATCGTACCGCACGACTTCCATAGCGTGCCGAGAGTTTAGTACTCGCGACCTGGCGAAACACACTGCGTCGTATTCGGCGGAACTAACAGGACGCGGGATCAGCGAATCTCAGTGACGAAACGAGTCTCTGTGGTTACAATCGGGGTGTTCCTCGTCTGGAGCGTTTCCGCGGTGACCGTAATGAGAACTTTTCGTGTTCATGTTGGGCCATAGAACGTTGCATTGTGTCGCGGGCAGTCTCATCGCGCTGCCACTGATGGGATGTGGAACGAAGTCGCCGGATTTCACTGCTCCGACCTGGAAACCAGCGAAGTTTGCCGAAGCCGTGCTTGCAGAACTAGATGCGGACGGAAACGGTTTAATCGATGAGCAGGAACTCGTTGGGGCCCCGGGTCTGACCTTTGGTGCGAAACTGATCGACGCCGACCGGGACGGTGGTCTCTCGGCGGACGAGTTAACCAAACGCTTCGAAATCTATCGCGATATGCAGTTGGTAACTGAGCTGAAGGAGATGGTGCTGGTGTATAAGCGCCGGCCGGTGCGGATGGCAAATGTGCGATTGGTACCTGAGTTCTTTTTGGACGGAGTGCTTGAGCCGGCCACCGACACGACGACTGATGATGGCAGCTTTTTTCCGCAAGCCGAGGGCGTCGGTGCCGCCGGTCTGCGCGTCGGATATTACCGGGTCGTCGTTGATTCACCAAAGGTTACGGTCCCCGAGAAGTACAGTTCTGAGGCGACCACGCCGCTGGGTGTCGAGGTCTCACCAATTGCGGACGATCCCAGTACTTACAGCCGTATCTTTCTGACCATCGAGGACGAATAGTCACCACGGAGATGATATGAGCAGACGCCGTCGCGGATTCACTATCGTAGAACTCCTGGTTGTGATCGCTATCATTGGAGTGCTCGTTGCCTTGTTGTTGCCCGCAGTGCAAGCGGCGCGGGAATCCGCGCGGCGAATCCAGTGTCAGAATCATCTCAAACAGATTGGTCTTGCATTCTTGAATCACGAGTCGGCACAAGGTTTTCTGCCCTCCGGTGGCTGGGGTTGGGGATGGCAACCGGAGCCGGACCTTGGTTATGGCCGCAATCAGCCCGGCGGGTGGCCGTACCACATACTCGACTATCTAGAAGGTGGCAATCTGCGGAATCTTGGCAGCAACGCCGCGACGGTGCAGGCTCGAGAAGCCGCGATGCTGCAAATCATCAGCACGCCGATTCCATTTTTTCACTGTCCTTCCAAACGCGAGACCAAAGCGTATCAAACTTGCGGAAGTGGGCGTTTGGCGACCAACTTCGACTCTTGCCAGAAGCCCGACTGCGTTGTGGCGCGGAGCGACTATCGCGCTAACGCCGGCAACACCAATCCAGGGGACGAGTATGGCCCGGGTAATGTGGAGGCTGCCGAGACATTCGATTGGCTGTATGACCCGGATGGCAGACGCTATGAACGTCAGAATGGAATTACTCATCAGCGCAGCGAGATCGAGTTGGCTCAAATCGTCGACGGCACTACGCACACGTTGATGGTGGGCGAGAAGTCACTGCACCCGGACCAGTATGAGAGCGGCTGTCATGGAGCGGATGACCAGACGCTCTTTGTTGGGCACGATCGTGACACACTCGGCTACACGTACCGACCGCGGACGGATCCGTTCGAGTTTGTCAACAATGATCGAGTGACTTGGCCCCCGGTAAAAGATGATGCCGGCGGGGGCGGTCACTGGCGTTTCGGCGGCCCTCA
Organism: Bythopirellula sp.; assembly: GCA_028285205.1. Classification (GTDB taxonomy): domain Bacteria; phylum Planctomycetota; class Planctomycetia; order Pirellulales; family Lacipirellulaceae; genus Bythopirellula. Next base: position 4,671 of record JANQQA010000050.1, read on the forward strand.
CCCCGCGGCCGTGAACATGGTGTTCTGTGACGGATCGGTGCAGACGGTGTCGTACGACGTGGACGCTATCGTCTTCGCGCTCTACGGCGGCAGAGACGATGAACTTGTGTCGCAGTCACCCTGAGCGCTGCGGTATGTTCGCACCACTCGGCTGTGACGACAGTCGAGACGGGATGCTCTCTGGACCACAGGGCATGCGTCGTCGGCCAATACGCCGCAACCGGCATTTCAGCAAGTGCATCGCGGCCGCGCATCTATCGCGGCCGCGCCTACGTGTTAGCGCCGACAGAGTATTCCTCACACAATTAACATGGAGTTGAAGGCCACCCAACGCGCTGTCAGGAGCGTCAAGGCGAGGCAGGTCCACCACGCGGCCATCTGCGCTCCGCGATACTTTCTCAGTCCTAGCAGGATCGATACCGAGACGGCCGTGGCACCGAGCTTAAAGGCAGTGAGCCACCAGGTCTCCGCCAGCATTGAGCCACCCAGCGGGTTGAGTTCCCAGAAGCCGGCTGAGTTGCGAAATAGGAGGGTCAGCATCAAGTCAAACACACTCAGCGCAGCGACCAGCGCTGCGCAGACACAGACGAGTCGGACTGCTTCTGGGTGCTCGTTGATTTCTCGCCAACGCTGACCGCGTTTGGGGTGGTAGCTGAGGACCACGCCGAAAGCGGACACCGTGAGCAGCATGCCCAACACCGTCAGCGCGTACATCGCGTTGCCTTTCACCGGTGAGTTATTGACCGCCAACTTGCGAGGCTTCTCACGTAACGCCTGCATCTCACCGAATCGTTGCTGCAAGGCGTCTGACGCCTCGAAGTTGTCAAGCAAGGAGGCCCATTGGCCGAGCGTGACTCGCCGCCGGCCGGTGTTCGCGAGGTCCCGTAGTCGCTCCTCGTTCTGCTGGGGTTCTAGCAGCGTTTCCAACACCGTATAGGTGTCTCGCGTCATATGGGTGCTGCCATCGTCGAAGCGGATGATCAAGTCGCCGTTAAGCAGCGCCTGTTCGACATTCGCTTGAGCAATCGTCGTCCGGTCCAACTGCGGCTCGGCGGCCATACGAAATCTAGGTCCACCGCCGCGCCGTCCGCCGAAGCCGCGCCCGCCTGGCCCGCCCCACGCCAGGCGGTCGGCAGCACCCAAATCAATGTCGTTGACAAATACCTGTTCGCCCTCGACCGTGACGAAGTACGGCGGCGGCAGATAACGACCGCCGGCGATCAAGAAGCCTTGCTCGATGCCCACTTGGCCGCCTCTGGTATCCCGCTGTTGCTCGTCAACGACTGTCCGTGTGGTGCCCGAATCACTGGGTTCGGGAATTCGACCATGCGGCTGCGCCAACGCATTCCAGGGTAGCAAGGCATGACCGATTAAAACTGCTGCAATCGGTCCGACAGGCGAAAAGTACTTTGTGACTCGAGCATGCATCTTGTTTGTTCCTAGGAGTTTCAAACTCGCTTGACAATGTGCCACTGCGTGCGCGAAAGCCCCACCCACAATCCTGTTTGTTTCACCAATGCCTGTTTAACACCGCAGGCCGCAAACGGTTTCGCGATTTTTTCGACCTAGGGCAATAGATGCAGCGCGACGTCACTACATGTCGTCAGATAAGCCGAGCAGGCGAGGCGCTTCTTGCGCGAGAAGAGGATGGAATCGCGAGGATTGGCCGATAGAGAACCCGGCGACGATAGACTGGGAGTGCGCTCGCAGATTATTGGCGGCTTAACCGTCGCCGAGCACCTTCGCGGGACTGATCCGCGTATGTTCGTTGGCCTCGCTCATTGATCGTTCTCCTGCCAAGGCGATACAATGGCTGTCGTTTGGCAGCGAGGCTGCGACCGGGGCTCAGGCGTTCAAGGTCTTCAGCACGTCGGCCAAATCGCGGACACTCTTTTCGCTACGGCTGACGATATCGCCAATTTCGTGAGCGGCTGTGCTGGAGCGATGGGCGAGCTCCTTGACCTCGCTGGCAACGACTGCGAAACCCTTGCCGGAATCTCCAGCTCTTGCAGCCTCGATGGTTGCGTTGAGAGCAAGTAGCTTTGTCTGGTCGGCGATGTCGCCGATTTGCGTGACCACGCTCGTGATCTGGGCGGTCGAGTCGACGGTGTCTTTCATGGCGCGATCGGTTTCTTGGGCAATCATCCGTTGGCGCGAACTCGAATCGACACCGAACAGAATGTACTTGGAGATGTTTCCGTCCAAATCTCGAATGGTCGAAATGATCGCGTCAAGCAGAATCTTGTCGTGACTGCCGTTGGGCCAAGAAAGCGTCTTTTTTAGTGAGTTCTGTGCGTTGAGTTCTTCGCGCTCAGCTAACGTGAGTAGGTCGTCCAGGTTGCAGCCGGGCTGACCAACAGCCACTTCCTCGGTGAGTCGTTCCAGAAATTCATTGACCTCACCCAGGGAGCCATCGGTATTCCATTCGGCAATTGCCCCGGAGGCACTAATCGCCGCAAGACGGGTGTGAAACTCGAGAGACTCCAACTTGGTCTCATTGATATTCGCTTGAATGGAAACGAAACGCTCGAGTTGGCCGCGTTCACCAAATACCGGGTTGATTGCCAGTGAGATCCAATAAGGCTCTCCCGCTTTGGTGTAGTTCAGTATCTCTTCATAGAACGGCTTGCGACTCTCAAGGTTGGCGCGAATCTTTTTGACGGTCTCAGGGTCCGTGTGTGGACCTTGCAGAAAGTCTCCAGGCTTGCGTCCACGGACTTCTTCGAACGAGTAGCCCGTGAGTTTCGTGAATCCGGCGTTCACATACTCGATCCGTCCTTCCGGATCGGTAATCACGACAGAGTTGTCTGTCTCGTTTGCCACAAGCGAGAGCAGCTGGAACTGTTTTTTTGCCTGTACTTCTTCTGTAATGTCCGTAGCAAACTTGACGACTTTGTATGGCTTGCCGCTTGCATCCATAATCGGATTGTACGTGGCCTCAATCCAGATAGGATTGCCATCTTTCGTCACGCGCTCAAACCGACCGGCAAAGTACTCGCCAGACCCAAGCGTTTGCCAGAATTTCTGGTATTCCATCGACTGGGCAAACTCTTGACGACAGAAGATGCGGTGGTGCTTGCCTTGTACTTCGTCTAGCGTATAGCCCACCGTCGCGAGAAAGTTTTCGTTGGCAGTGATGATGGTACCATCCAGGTGGAACTCAATCATCGCCTGTGAACGACTGATCGCATCGACTTTGCCTTCGTAATCTGCGTTGCGCCGCTTTGCGTCCGTGATGTCGATTGCGAATTTGACAACCTTCGTAACGTTGCCACTCTCGTCGAGCACGGGATTATAGGTCGCCTGGATCCACACTTCCTTGCCGTTCTTGCCAAACCGCTGGAATTCTTGTGAATGGAACTTGCCACGACCAAGGCTATCCCAAAACTGTCGATACTCCGACGAGTTCGCATAGTCCGCATCACAGAACAGACGATGATGTTTGCCTTGAATCTCCCGTAGCTCGTAGCCGACCGTGTTGAGGAAATTGTCGTTTGCGGTAATGATCGTGCCGTCTGTCGTGAACTCGATCACGGCCTGGGAACGATTGATTGCATCCCACATCGATTGCCATTCATACTCATTGACGCTCACGATTGGCTCCTGACATTTCTCGCTACGATTGCTCATATTCCGGACTCTGACCGTCAAGAGTAGCTCACAATCAGGGGCGTTCTGCCCATTTTCAGCGAATTCAGTGCGACTATTTCGCCAAACACCCATGTGCGCACTGGTATATTCGGGCACGTTTAGAGAAAACGCCGGCTCACCGACTGCTGCAAAACGCACTTAGCTTTCGGGAGAACCATTGTCGTCCGACGGAAAGTCACAGCGACGCGACACGGTCTGGGCACGCAGTTCGCTGGCTAAGGCCACCGCTCACGTGCACTCGAAACTCTTGTCGTTATACCGACGAAAGTATGAGCACTTTGGCAAGAGAGATGCCAAGCTAGTCGACTGACGTGATCGTCGTTCGTCGGATCGCCGTTCATGTCACTGGGCAGCGTCCGCGTATTGGTCACCCGAATCAACAGCATCCATTGTATAATCGTGCGGATTGAGAACGCGCTCCCGCTTGGCGGAGACATGACTCGTTTGAATTCATCTGCGAAGGAGTAAACCATGAAAAATGCAGTGGCTCTCTTGATGGTATCTTGTTGGCTGCTGGTTGTCGGTCAATCTGCTTACTCCGCGAAGCCGGGAAATCTGGAAGCCGCCGCGCGAAAGCTCGAAAAGCAGGCGGAGATTCTGATGGACAAAGGCCAGCAGAAACTAGCGGAGTACATGAGTGGAACTGCTGACTACCTGGCAGACTTGGCAGCCGATATGGAACACGGCGAATCTGCAGCCAAGCAGAAATGGACTGGCCTGCTGAAAAAGCTCGAAGACGTGGAGGAGCACCGCCGCGCGCTACGTGAAGAACTGTCGGAAATGCGGCGCGAAGGGATCGAACAACGACACGAACAGCTGGCCGAGGAGTTGGAACGCGCAGAACAGCGGAGTCATCACCTGGAAGAAATGAACACGCATCTCAAGGAAGAGCGTGATGAACTGCGCGAGCGTGTGCATCAGTTGGAACTAGAGCATATGGAATTGCAACGCGAGCGAATGCAACACGAACTGGAGACCATTCGGCAACAACGTGACGAGTTGGGCAGTGCCCTGAAACGCACGCAAGGAGAGATGCGAGAGATAGCCCAGCAACTGCACGACGCTCGGCAGAAACATCAAGATTCGGGGCATCATCGACTCGCCGAGCGCGTGGAAAAGCTGGAACGCGAGGGAACGAACGCGATCGAGCAGCTTCGGCGTGGGATGCAAGAAATCCGTAGTTTCGTTGTTCAGCACGTGAAAGACGACGAGGTCCGTGACGACTAGCATGTCCTGGCCGCCATGGATCCAGCAATTGCGTCGCCTTGACGGCGCCGCGGTCGATTGCTTGCTTCCGCACGGAACCACAAACTAGAATGGGCACGGCATCAGTCCTGTTATTCCTGACGAGTTGCGACCATGAAGCAAACTTCCCGCACGAGTGGGTTCACGCTGGTGGAACTGCTCGTTGTCATTGCGATTATCGGAATCCTGATCAGCTTGCTTCTACCGGCTGTGCAAGCCGCCCGTGAGTCGGGTCGGAATGCCCAGTGCACCAACCACTTGAAGCAAATGGCGCTGGCCGTACTCTCTCATGAGTCGACCCACGGAATCTACCCAGACGGCGGCGAAGGTGTCTGGGTACGTCGGTCGAAAACTGCCGAGGGGGCGCCCAACGTCGCGCCCAATCAATTCTGGGGTTGGTCGTATCAGATTCTGCCTTACTGTGAATTGACTCAAGTTTGGGCATTAGTGGATGATGCCGCTGTCGCAAACAATGCGATCTCTCTCTACTATTGTCCGTCGCGACGACCGCCGGAGATGGTGATGAACGTCGGCAACGGCCCAAGGTGGGCACAGCTACTGCCACGAGGAATGCTCGATTACGGTGGGAATGCTGGTACCGACTGCCCACAGATTCGGGACTGGGGAATTCGCGGCCACGGCTACACTGCGCCAATCACGCGACGCCCGGCAGACCGGCGTCGCTTGCCGAAGGGACCCTCGATCGGTCTCCAGCAGATCACCGACGGCACCAGCAACACACTGCTCATTGGCGAGAAGTTGATGAACGCGTCCAAGGTCGGAACCGAAGACCTGGGCGATGACGACGCGGGCTTTGCAGAAGGGTGGGACTTCGACACCGTTCGCTGGGGCTGCTACCCGCCAGCTCCCGACATTCAGGATCCCGACATGCCTGCTCACCAGCGGAGATACGCTGCCGAACGAGGTGGCTTTGGATCGTCGCACCCAGGCGGTTTTAATGGCGCACTGTGCGACGGATCCGTAAGAAGAGTTTCCTACGACATCGACTTTCAGACGTTTATGAACCTGTCGAATCGAGAAGACGGTCAGACGCTCGTTTTGGATTGAGGTATCCCACGATGCAATACGCTGAGGCATCTTCACCGCAAAGACATCGACGGCACGGTTGTGTGATCGGCCTGCCATTGTGTCTGATCGTTCTCGGCTGTGGCAGCGATAGCCGGGTAGAACGGTTCGGGCTCTCCGGGCAGATTACGTTTGAGGGGGAGCCAATCCCATTTGGCTGGCTCGTGTTCAAACCGGCGCATGGCCCCGGCGCAACGGCCAATATCGAAAATGGAACGTATCGCACGCGGGCGGGCTGGGGAACGGTGGGAGGACAGCACAGCGTGGAGATCGTCGCGTTCGACGGGAAGGCCATTCCCGACCCCATGTCGGAAGGGGGCGTTAACTCCACCGGTAGCAATCTTTTCTCGATCACGGTGCAAAAGGAACTGCCGCGCGAGTCGTCGACCTGGGATTTGCACCTGACGCAGGACGACATCGATTCAGCATCGCGATAGTCACGGTTCACTTTCTCACGGCGTTACACGAACCGCCAGTGGTCGAATTGCGATGGAACAGCGGACTCTGCCATTCGTTGATATAATGTATTCCGGCTATTCAGGACCGGAGCTTGCGGGGTGCGAGCATTTTCAAGCATTACAAGTGTTAGCAGAACGTTGCACACCAGGGCGGTGTTGTTGAGCATCGCAGCCGAACTCACGGTGTCAGTATTTCTATGATGGTCGCGTCGTACTACGATCTAATTCTGACCTGTACGAATGAGGGCAGCTGAGGAGATTGGAAAATTGGTTTTGGACTCGTAAGTATCAGGCCAGCATTTCATAAAAGTCATAATCGCCGTGCCAACGATTTCAAATGACGAGGTGATCTGTGATGCGCGTATTGTGGTATGGGTGTTTCTGCCCTGGTGGTTGAGGTAGATGCGAATCGTGACCTGAGTGAGCATACAGCTCCCGGAATGTTGAATCGGCTTTGACGGTACGCCGAGTGATTCCAAAGACGGGTGCGATCTCGCCTTATGACAGAGAGAATTGCGAAACTATTGCAATCTCCCCTCTGGAGAGCTAGACTGGCAATCAGAGCAGCGAAGGCGCAACGCGGTTGGGGTTTGGGCGGTGCCTAGAGTTATCCCAAGCAACTGCGATAATCGCTGGCTCACATCTCTTCTTCGCCGGCGCGGCATTGCTTGACTTCTCTTCGCCCGGCAGGCTTCGACCACAACCGTGAGTTTGTGGTTTGAGGACATTCTCATCATTTGGGCAGGCAGTCCTATGTCGAAGAAACGACGACGCGGAAAGAAATCCTCCACTAGGGGGCGCAAGAGCAAGCACAGCAAACTTGAAAGTCGTCTGCTTCGCTTTGAGTCGCTGGAGGACCGACGGCTGCTTGCAGGCGATCAACCTCGCTTGATCCATGATTTCGCAGGAATCTCCTATGCCGACAATACCAGCAACCACACCCCGGGGCAGACGTTTACGACAACTCCCGCCGACGCAAGTGGAGCTGTGGGCAAGACGCACGTTGTGGGTGTTGTGAACAGCTCGATCCAGTGGTCAACCAAAGACGGCAAGTCTTCGCACCAAGAGTCTCTTTCGAATTTCTTTAAGCAGTTTTTTGCGCCGAACAATGGCAATAACAATACAACGGTCACGAATCCTACCACGAATGACAAGACCGTTGGCGGAATGGCAAGAATCTTCGACCCGCGGGCGATTTACGATCCACTTGAGGATCGCTTTGTTGTCGTCGCACTGAGCGATAATTTATCTCCGAAGAATACTAATTCTCACATATTGATTGCCGTTTCCGAGACCGAGGACCCTACTAAGAACTGGCACTTCGCCGCCATTCCGACGAACGAGTTTGTCTCTGGCTCGAATAAGACGCAAGTTTGGGCTGACTTCCCAGGTATTGCCCTAGACGAGGAGGCACTCTATATCACGGCAAACCTGATTGATCTAAACGACGGATCTCTGGCTTCACCTTCGCTCTGGGTAATCGCAAAGGACCGAGGGGGAACCAATGGCACCGATAACGCCAAGGGCTTGTACCACAAGCCGTCGTCTACGTATCCGGCTTGGGTGCGCAGTTTCGATCTCGCTTCTGTTAGCGGGATCACGCCTAGTACCTCCGACCCGCCAAACCGATACCAGCCTGCATCCGTGCTGACCGAGGATGCAAGTTCTGTCTCTGGGATATACATGGTGGATCTGGCGGACAATCTTGGCGGAACGACAGAGAAACTGCGAGTGGTTCACATTATGAATCCGCTGGGCACGACGCCGATGCTGTCGGGACAAGAGTATGACTTGGGCAACATTTCCTTTGGGCCTTCCGTCCTGGGTAATACCTCACGCAAGGAAATATCGTTTGCTCCGCAATTGAATGTGACTGACCCTGCAGAGTTCTTGGCACCGAACGGAGATCAAGTGTTCGACGTAGTCTGGCGCGACAACGCCCTGTGGGGTGTCGTGCCAGTCGTTACGATCTTCAAAGATGCGAGTACTTTCTCGGGCAAGGCTACGCTCAATGGGACCAATGTAGTTACTTTACCTTCAAATACCGTTGCTCCCGCAAATGTCGCTATCGGAGATACGATCCGCTTGGTTGGCGTTCACGAAGGTAAGGCTGGGCTGAACAATAACAAGAGCGACGTTTTCGAAATCACAGCCTTCAGTACTACTAGCGATACGGTTACTCTCGATTCGACACCGACCGCTACGGGCAGCTTCGATTGGATCATTGGCGGCAACGAGGCGGGACAAGCATCTGCTCAATGGTTTCATGTGAACCAGAACACGAACGCCGTCCAGACAGGTGTGATCGGAGGCGAAGACATCGCCCCCGGAACGCACGTCTTGTATCCCTCGCTAGCCGTACACCCGGAGGGCAATGTCGGCATAAGCTATATCGCGGCCGGTCCGACCATGTATGCCAGTGCGTACGTGACTGGGCTGACGAAGCAGGCAAACGGTACCTACCGACAACTTAATGGTCGATTGCTGAAAAGTGGCGTCGACGAATTTCACTTCATATCAGGTTCCAACCCTCGTAACCGCATCGGAGACTACACAGCGACAAGCCTTGATCCAAGTACGGGGCACTTCTGGAGTTTCAATATCTACGCCGACACGTCAGCAGGTACAAAGCCGACCGAAATGGGGCGTTGGGCAACGCAGTGGGGAGAATTTGCGGTAGGCGCCGCTTTAGGAAACGAACTGTTTGTCGACATCAACGAAGATGGAGTTCGCCAGTCGAACGAGCCCGGGCTACCAGGTGCCAAGGTGCATCTCTACGAATTTGACGGTACTCTGCCTCAAAATCCAACGACCGTCGGAAACACTACGCCTGCGTCAGGCGAAGATCGATGGCTGGCGACCATGGAAACCAACGACAAGGGCGAATTCGAGTTTCCCGAGCTGTTGGTCGGAGTCGACTACTATCTGAAGTTCGATCAGCCCGCAAATCTGAAGTTTACAGCCAAAGGCGCGCAATCCGATCCGATGTTGGATAGCAATGTCAGTGCTGCTGGACTAACTGACAATGTTCAACCGTCAACAGACATCGAAATCAACCACAGCTTCGATGCGGGAGTCGTAATCAATTCGCCGACTGTCCAAGGCCAGTTGTTTGAAGATTTGGTCCGCGACGACAAATATGATGTAGCGAAGGATTCGACCGTTCGCGGCCGAACGATCTATCTCTACGAGGAAACAAACAATGGTGCTAAACGAAATCCGGGCGCCCCAGGGTCAACGCCTCAAGCTGGGAAGGACAAGTGGATTGCAACTACCCAGACTGATGCGAACGGAGAGTTTCTGTTTTTCGCCGAGGGCCAGAAAGCAGGGGATTCTCCTTCAACTCAATTTACCCCGCTGGACACTGGGATCTACTACGTTCAATTCAGCAGACCTGAAGGAACACGGTACGTCTTGCCGAATGTCGGCAACAACGACGCCTTAGACAGCGAGGTGCTTGACGAAAGACGGGGCTATACGCACACGTTCTCGCTAACGCCTGCAAATTCGACCAATCCTGGAACGCAGGTCGTTGACATCGATGCAGGTGTTTATGATGACAAACGCAATCTCTGGGAGCGACTCCGGGACTGGATTAGCCGACTGTTCGATGGGCAGCGCGGAACAACGGGATCGGGTCTCCAGGCCGAGCAGAGTAGCGAACTCGCAGCTCTCACCACCCAACTTGGCGGGATTGCCCCGCTCGTCGACATCATCGATCAGATTCCCGGCGTGGATTTCTCTAGCATCGAGCGCATCCTGGACCAACTTCAGGGTGTCGCGCGGCAGCTTGACAATCTTGTTCATGAGAAACCTGAGCTCACAGGGGCGAATGTCGCGCCGACGACAACTTCTTCCGAGAGTAAGTTTCTACTGCGGCTCGACGAAGAAGAGCCTGTTGAGGTAAGTGTTCCCGCGACTTCTAATGTCGTGGCTGCTGTGAATGCAGCGCTGGTGGCAGCGGGTTTTGTTGATGATAACTCGGCGCCGATTCTGAATGCTGCGTTGGATGGATCGGGACAGCTGAAGATTTCCGTCGTGCCGGACGATCGTGCAAAAGCAATCACCGCTTCCACTCTCCGCCTGACCGCCGCAAATCCTGCACCTGCGTTCGGTCAGACGACGGCCCCAGGCACTGTGGAGTTGAAAGTTACTCGGACACGCCCGAATGGTTCAGGTGGAACTACTGACGAGGATGAAACGCTCAGCTTCTTGTTGGGCACGACACCGGCGGCCAGCAATCAAGAGCCATTCCCGTTTACCAATGACAATGCAAACGTGCAAGAACTAGCCGACGATGTGAATCTTGGATTCGCACAAGTTGGGTTGTTTAGCGTGAAGGCTTTGGTTGACAACGGTAAGCTCGTCATTGCGGCGACCGATCCTGAAGTCACCAAGATCGAACTCCTGCAGGGCGCAGGCATATTGAACTTTGGCTCGTCAGTCTCCGCAACGGCGACAGGCAATGGTCCTTTAGGTCTTGGAGCCGGAACACGGGGACTGCCCGTTCTCAAATTCTCGACGGTCCAGGGGCTGGTGACCGAGCTGAACAACGCCCTGTCGGCGATTTCGGGTCAGACTTTTAGCGCGAATGCCGTCCACGATACTCAGACGAATTCCATCCTGTTCGATTTCAATTTGGACGTGGACTTCCTAAATCAGGCGATCGATCTCGACTTCTTCGATGGGATCGATTTGGGGCCATTCGAGTTGGAATTGGCAGCGATTGCCGATGCTTCGATCGACGTCGGAATCGATCTGCAAACTCGCATGGGAATCTCGCTTGATCCCGCCGGCAGCGATTTCACGCTCGACGGTAGTACGTTGCTCTCGGAGATCAACGGCGGCGATGGAGTGGGGATTCTGGTGGGCATGACGGCCACCAATCCTACTCCCGCGCAAGGTCAGCCCGGCAACGACGTGAGTTTCACGATCACCGTCGATCGCGAGGGAACGACCAGCGATTCGACGCATTCGTTGGTGTTGCTCAAAAACAAAGACAACGCGGCTCCACTAAAACCCTCGACGGGCGACAACACGGACGCCACGTCGCTGGTTGACGATCTTAACCGACTGTTTGAACAAGAAGGGTTGGAGTCGGTCGTCGAGGCAGGGCTAGTTACCGACAAAGATTCCAACGGGCAAGTGACGGCCCAACGAATTTACCTCACGGCGCTGGATCCTCTGGCCACGTCGATGACCCTTAGCGGTCCCGATCTCAGTCTGTTGGGTTTCGTTGGCACGACCGTGAGCAGCAACTATCCCGATCTGGTGCTGCAGGTAGGAAGTGCGTTGCCAGTTGATGTGGTCCTCGATGGTGTCGAGACCATACAGCACGTGCTGGATCGCATTTCGACCGCTTCGTCGGGGGCAATCACTGCCGCTGTTGGAGGTGACGACAATATCAGTCTGTTTTCGTCGCAGGAATTCACGCTCATTCCGGCGATGGTACCCACGTTATTCGAAGCGAGTGTCGCCTCGACAACCGATGCACTTACTTCCCGCGCTGGTATCTCGCTAGGAATTCTGGGCGAATCGGACGGCGGCGTTCTTGAGGGTGCCGCGCTTCACGGGGAAGGCGTTGACGACCTGATCTTTCTGGTTGAACAGCCGCTGGGTCAGCAGAACCTTGAACTCTCCTTGGCGCTGAGTGGCAATCTCGACCTGGGAGCAGCGATCGGACCCTTGGGACTAAGCCTGACGACGCCGACGCCCGTCACGTTTGATGTCACGTCAGGGATTCGTCTGGTCGATCCGAATGCCGACGATGGCTTGATTCATCTTTCCGAGATATTCGCAGCGCCCAACGACGTGTTCGATTTTTCCGGGCTCACGCCGACATTCCAGGGCTCGGGTTCCTTCGAATTGTCTGCGAGCTTCCTGGGCGGGACTGATGACAACGCGAATATTTTGGGCGATGTGTTGGGCACGACCACCAATCCAACGATCACTGTCGACATCATGGCGGACAACAACGGTTTCGACTTTGAGATCAACGAAAATCTCTCACAGATTTCGCTGAAGGACATGTTGGAGCAGCTGAAAGAGGTTTCGCCCGAGCAGATCATCACATTGATCGGCGACATGGTACAGCAGATCAAAGAGAATCCTGATCTGCCCTTCCTGAACAAAAAGCTGCCGGTCATCGACAAGTCACTCAACGAGATCGTCGACTTCGCCGACGCATTGATCGTGGGTATCGAAAAGGTCATCAACAACATCGATCTCGACGTGCTGGGTGACGCGGTCGAAGATCTCGATATGGCGATCAACAACATCGCGTTGCCCCAGCCAGTGAAAGCGAAGCTGCTCCGCGTGGTTGATGTGCTGCGTCGAATCAGCGGCGATTTGGATCCCGCCCAGCTCGCCGACGAGTTCAACTCGCCGACCGACTTTGCACGCCGCCTACCGACTCGATTGCTGAGCGCTGTCATCCAGGCAGGCAAGGAGATCCAGGCAGCGCTGGCCACGATTCCCGGTTCTGTTACCCGTCCCGTGGCGGGCGAACTGGTCCTAGAGATGGCGCTGGCCAAGCTGGCTGAACTCGTACCGGGAATCAACACGATCGAAGCTCGCATCGAAGATTCGGTTTCCGAATCGATTGCCAATGCGCTACAGATTCCGCAGAACGATGTGCAGTTCAAAATCGGTTTCGTCAGCGACTACGATTCCTCGACACCATTGACCAAGCAGCGTGCGCTGGTCGTGGGATTGTCGATTGATGTGACCAACCTTAGCTTGCAATTCGATCCGCAATTCCCCAGCACGGATTTCGGACCGATCGAGTTACAACTGCAGACGATGTTCGACTTATACGCAGGCGCAGAGATTGACTTAGGACTGGGTGTCACCCTGGAATCGAATCCCAAGTTGTTCGTGGTTGCTGAGCCTCCTTCGTCGAGTTCGAGTGACTTCGACGATGATCTTGTCAAAACGAAGTTGGGCCTAACCGCTGGGTTTGCCGGCAACGTGGAGGGTAACGTCAAGTTCGGCAGCCTGGACGTGATCACTGCCACTGGCGAGTTGGACCTGCTCACCTCGTTGAGCGATACGGATCTGACCATCGATGGGCTCAATCAAGTAGCGTTGCAAGCCGCACCGGTCGATGGAGATCGTCGATTCGTAGTTGTGGCCGTCGACGGCAACGTGGTCGATGTCGAAAGCTTCGAGGTGAGCGGGAACACGATCACATTCGTTAACAATATACCCACGACGAGCCAGTCGATTGACGTTCACTATCAATCCGCCACAACCCCACCACCTGCGCCCACCAGCGGACCCGACCTGCGCGCGATGACCAAAGCGAATCGCGCCGCGCTCGACGTGACGTTCGACGACACGACCAGTTTCGTAAACACCATCGGAGCGATTGAGTTCGGTGATTTGGGAAACAACGTCGAGCTTGATGCGCAAGGGCTACTGATCGGTTCGGTTGGTGCTGAGTTCCTTGGCAAAGAAGTGTCCGACGCGGCGACCCTTGCGCTCAGCCTCAACCACCCGCTCGATCCGCAATTGACTGTCGATACCGATGTGTTGACGGACCTACTCGAAGGTGTCGACTTCGACTTAAAGACGATTCTTGTCGGGATCGAGGCGTTTCTGGATTCGCTAGAAGAAGGCCTCACCGAAGATGTGCTCGCACGCTTGCCAATTGTCGGCGATGGCTTCGACGCGGACGAGACATTCATCGGCCGCCTGCGAGACGATTTTGTAACGCCGTTGCGCCAATTCCTCTGCGACGTGGGGGGAAGCTTGGAGGAGGTGCGAGATTTTATCGAGATCGAGGTCTTCCGTCTGTTGGGCCCTGGGCTACCCTCTAGCAGTATCCCAGCCGGTTTGGGAATTCTGGAGGATCGCAACAACGACAACATCATCGATCTCGACGATGTCGACGTAGAGCTGACACTCGAAAACTTCATGATCGCGGTCTCGATCGGCGGTGAAGATAAGGTTGAGGTCGACTTCGATTCAGGTCTCGCCGGTTTGCCGATTGTTGCTGACGCGCAGGGAGGAGTCGAGCTTGGGTGGGAGTACACGATCGACCTAGGTTTTGGTGTCGACCGTTACCAAGGTTTCTATCTGGTGACCAACAGCAACTCGGGAGATGCTGAGTTGCGCCTCGAGAACTTTGGTGCGCAACTGATCGTTGATACGACGAGCGGCCCAGAACCGATTCCCACTTCGCTGACCGTCGATTTGCTGGGGCTCAAGCTTTCTGCCACAGATCAGCTCACTTCCGCCGGCGCCGCGGGGACTGCCATTGGTGGCAGTTTGCTGCTGGATATGCACGATCCCGACGACGACATGCGACTATTCGTCTCGGAGATCACCAATCTACCGTTCAAAGACCTGTTCAGCGTGGACTTTGATGCGGGAGTCTCGATCGATTTACTGCTTGAAGCGGGAATCAATGACACTCTGCCCAGCATGCAAGCAGAACTGATCGTAGATTGGTCGGCCAGTTTGGACATTCTCAACGGTCAAGCAACTTTCAGCTCGACGGGCCTCAATGTCGGCTTTGAAAACATTGGTATCAACTTGGGAGATTTTCTCAGCCGCCACCTCGGCACTGCGGTGAAGCAAATCACCAAGTTCATCGAACCGATTGAGCCGGTAATTCGCGCTCTCAAGCAAGAGGTGCCTGGGGTTAGTGCGATCTCTCAAGCTAAAGGCAACGGACCAGTCACCTTCCTAGATCTGGCTCTGTTGCGTGTGCCCGACAAGGCGGAGCAGGCACGCAAATTTGTCGACGCGATCGACACGTTGCTGGAAATCTCGCGCAGCTTGGAGTCAGTCGATCCCGATGCATTGGTGTTTGTGCTGCAGGAAGAATTTGCGTTGATTCAAGGCGGATCCAACGAATTAGATGACCCGGCGTACTCAGCGAATGTCGACACGGACCAACTTGTGCAGAATAACCCCGCTCAGGAAGAGCCGACCGAGGAAGCGACAGGCGGGATCCGCGCGCTGCTGCAGAAGATCGAAGACCTGGGAATCAATCTGCACTTCTTGGAAACCAAGAACCTCATCAACTTTCTGCTGAAACGTCCGTTCGATGTGATCAGTTACGAACTGCCGCGGTTCGAGTTGCCGTTCACGTTCGAAAAGTCATTCCCTGTGTGGACGCCGCCGAAGATTGACGTGCGCGTGGGACTCGACGCGAACATTTTCGCTGATCTGTCCGTTGGCTACGACAGTCACGGACTGGATACGGGACGTTTCTTCGATGGATTCTACTTTGGTGATCGCGAAGACGTGTTTGTCGGTGCAGACATCGATGAGTTTGGCCTTGGACTGGGGGTTCGATTGGCGGCACTACTCGATATCGTGGTTGCGTCAGCAGGAGTCGAGGGAGAAATACGCGGCGATGTCCTGGCGAACTGGCGAGACCTCGACGACGATGGCAAGCTTCACCTCGATGAACTCACTCAGATAGTGCGGCACGACGGCGTGGAGTGCTTGTTCGATCTCCGCGGCGAACTCAGCGCGATCGTGCGATTGGTTTGGGAGGTTCTAGGCAAGGAAGGCAGTAAGGAACTGTTCAACAAAGTGCTGTTCGAGTTTGCTAATGAGTGTCCTCACTACGAGTTGGGCCAGGTCGCCGCAGGGGGCGAGGCATTGCCTGGTGGCCCCAACGCAACCGCTGCAACTGGCACTCTGATCCTGCACGCAGGCGCGTTCGCAAGCGAGCGTCGCGGGGGGGCGACGAGCGACATCGCGGAAGAATTTACCGTCAAGCAACTCGCTCCTGGTGTCTTCCAAGTCAATGCGTTGGAACTCGAAAGCCGCTACTCGGGAGTCACGCAGATCTTCTTTGACGGCGGTCTGGGCAACGACAAATTGATCCTCGACGGAGTCGATGTGCCGGTTGTTGCACTCGGTGGTCCAGGGCATGACATCCTGTTTGGCACTCAACACGCTGATTATCTAGACGGCGGGGAAGGCAACGATGAACTCTACGCTCGCGGCGGCAGCGACACGGTGTTTGGTGGCGGCAACGATGATCTGATTTACGGCGATCTGGCACCCAGCGACACGAGTTCTATCTGGGGGACAGGGGCGATGGACACCATCGACGGTGGTTCGGGTGTGGACACGATCCATGCGGCCGAAGGTGACGACATGGTCATGGGAGGTGCCGGCAACGACGAAATCCACGGTGATGCTGGCGCCGATACGATTCACGCAGGTAGTGGCAACGATACCGTTTACGGGGGTGACCAAGGCGATTTTATCTTCGGCGACGCGGGCAATGACGCCTTGTTCGGCCAAGGCGGGAATGATGAGGTCGAGGGTGGAACTGGAAGCGATCTGGTGATGGGGCACGCAGGAAATGATTTGCTGCAGGGCAATAGCGGCATCGATGTGCTGATCGGCGGACTCGGTGAAGACGATCTGTTTGGGCAGCAAGGCAACGATGCACTGCTGGGGGGCTTAGCGACTGCGAACAGCGATCACGCGTTGGTTGTCGGGGCAATTCTGCCGTTGTGGCTGGCCGAAATCACCTCGCAGGAAATGGCTGACGTTATCGCAGGAACGCCCGACTCGGCAGACGAACTCTGGGGTGGCGTCGACAACGACCTCCTGATTGGTGATGACGGTGCTGATCAGCAGTATGGCGGCTGGGGCAACGACGTGATCTTAGCGCATCAGATCAACCTTCAGTCGACTATGCATGCCGAGTACATCGAAGGTGGACCTGGTGACGACTTCATTTGCGGAGCCGAGGGCGTCGACACAATCTTCGGCGGCACTGCTGATCCGGGCCTAGCTCATATCTTGAGCGAGATGGGCGCGACGCCCACGCTGGGTGGCTTTTCGCTGCTCTCGTGCATTGCGGGTGAAGTTTTCGTCGAGCCACCTCCGATAACCTCAAGTCTGACTGGCGTGAAGTTCCATGATCTCGATGGCGACGCAGTACGCCAGGACAACGAACCGGTGCTGGAGGGCTGGACGATCTTGTTGCTTGACGGCACAGGTGAAGTAATTGCCTCGACCGAGACCGACGAAAACGGAGCCTACCTGTTCGATCAGCTCACCCCGGGGGACTACACGATTGCCGAACAACAGCAGACAGACTGGCTGCAGACGACGGCCGACCACCAGATTGCATTGTTGGTCGACCAGAATCTCACCGATCTGGATTTCGGTAATCAGTTCAACGGCGCAGAACTGATCGGCCAGAAGTGGCATGATCTCAATGGCGATGGTACCCGTGACTCCAACGAACTTGGACTCAATGGTTGGCAAATCGTCCTGACGGATGCAGCGGGTACGGAGTTCATCGCGGTTACAGCAGATGTGGACCTAAATGACGATCAGGTGATCGACCCATTCACCGAGCGCGGCGTCTATCGCTTTGTAGATTTGCCTTCCGGTGAGTACACACTCAGAGAGATTCCCAAGGCCAGTTGGATTCAGTCTGCGCCGCAATTAGCCAGCAGCGACGTGTTTGCACCGATCGCCGACGATGGCTACTCGCAGACGAGGTCAGATCGGTTCGTGGATTCCAGCGCTGCGGCCGGGTTGATCCAAACGATTGATGTCTCGGTGCAGGTCGAGCATGCGCGACTCAGTGATTTATCTGGTTTCTTGGTTAGTCCTAGTGGCACTCGCGTTGATCTTACGGAGTTTGTGGGCGGACCCACCGATCCGTTGAATGTTCTGATTGGGGAGCCCGCGGCGGGTGTGTGGACACTCTCGATAACCGACAACCTTGAGGGGGAGGCTGGAAAGCTGCTCGACTGGCAGATCCTGATCACGACCGCCACGTCAAGTCCGCCGCCGCTTGAGGGCGGGACGCCTAGCGTGTTTAGCCCTGGGCGCACTTTGGCGTACGATCTCTCGCTCGCAGCGGGTGACGTGCTGACGCGTGACTTTGGCAACTATCAGCCGGCGTCGGTCGAGGGAACGAAGTATGTCGATCGCAATGGCAATGGCGTACGAGACCTGGACGATCCCGTCTTTCCCGACCCAGAACCGGGGCTCGCCGGCGTCGTGATTTACGCCGACCTGAATAACAATGGCCTGCTAGATCGAGGGGAACCCAGCACGACGACCTCTGCCGATGACCCCGACACTCTCGCAGTGGACGAGACAGGGCAGTACTCGCTCAGTCCGTTACCGCCGCGTACATCCGACCAAAGCTACGCGATTCGCGAAGTTTTGACGGGCGGGTACACACAGACCTTTCCTGCAGATGGAGGCCACTCGATCGCGCCGCAATCAGGTGAAACGATCGAGATGCTTGATTTCGGAAATGCGCCGCCCGCGTCGGTACATGGAGAAAAATGGATCGACGAAAACATGAACGGCATGCGCGATGAGTCTGAGCCAGGACTAGCCGGGGTCATCATCTACGCAGACTTAAACAACAATTCGATGCGCGACCCCGATGAACCGTCGACGATTACGATGTCGCAGGCACCGGCACTGTTGGTCGGGGATACCGACGGAGATCTCGACGTCGACCTGGCCGATTTTGCAGCTTGGCAGGCGAATTATGGCACGTTTGGAACAACGGCTAGTTCAGGTGACTTCTCTGGGAATGATTTGACCGACGGTTTCGACTTCATCTTGTGGCAAAGACAACGTGGCACGACCATCCAGCATAAGGAAGGCTCCTACTGGCTCGACGGAATCCCCATGGGCGTAGTGACTATACGCGAGGTCGTCCCCGTTGGCTTCGAACGGACCTTCCCATTTGAACGATCACACACGTTCTTTGTTGCACCTGGCGAAGTGATCAACGGCATCGACTTTGGCAATGGGCCCTTAGACGGCAACTTTGGATCCATCCACGGCACGAAGTGGCATGATCAGCAGGTCAACGGAGTTCGAGATCAGGGCGAACTGGGTATCGCGGGCGTAGAAATCTATCTCGACCTGAACAATAGCGGTCAGCACGAGTCGGGCGAACCGTTGACCGTGACAGCTGCTGACGACCCCGCCACCCCCGAGGTAGACGAGGCTGGCCGATACTGGTTTGCCGGCTTGGGCGAAGGTGAGTATGTCGTTCGCGAGATCGTACCGATCGATGCTGAGCAGGTTTACCCGGGAAGTGGTGTTCATGTCATCCGACTGGGTCAGAACGAACGCGTTGAGGACATCGACTTCGGCAATTGGCTGCTGCCAGAAGATACCGGCGGCGACGGTGATGGTGACGGCGACGTGGACCAAGGCGATTTAATGCTGTGGCGAGACAACTACGGCGATG
>JANQQA010000172.1 GCA_028285205.1 Bythopirellula sp.
GTGATGACGGCTGGACGGTGGTCGGCCGCGGCGCAAATGTTGGTCAACGTCGGTTTCGCGCTGATGTGCCCCCTGGGTATCGCCGTCTTCCAATTGAGCCTACTTGCCAGCGACACCAGCAACGTATTGATCGGCGGGGCACTCGCGTTTTCGGCGGGAGTGTTTCTCTGCATCGCGCTGGGAGACCTGCTCCCGGAGATACAATTCCATTCGCACGATCGTCTAAAGTTGTCGATCGCGTTGGTGCTGGGAGTCGCGATTGCTTTTGGCATCGAACTGCTGCACGAGCATCCTGAGCACGAGCACCCCGAAAACGGGCACGATCACCATCAACACCACAATCACAGTGACCATTAGCGCCCCGTCCAACAGATGCCGCCTGGAATGGGAGCTGGCATCGACGGTTGCGAGCGCCTAACGGCGTTGCAGTTGCTTGACCAGCTTGTTGTACTGTCCCTTGGTCAGGAATACCCGGTGATACCCGCTGGTGAGGTGAACCTCGACCCGGTCCTTCGTCTCGCTGCCCCAGCCGATGATCTGAAGGGATTGCAGGTCGATATCGACGAAGTAATACGTCGGATACTTGTCTCGTTTAGGGGGCATTGGAGTTTCGAGAGCTTGGTCGCTGGCTGGTGGCATGAAATTGCTCGAAAACCTCGCGGAGCCTATTCGCTTCGCTTACACAGCAAGGTATCGAAGAGTTTCTCCTCCTCAGCCCAGCGGATCCAGTACTCGAGGTCTTGCAAGGTAAACGCTTCCGCCCGTTCGATGAAGCGACTTAGGAACGCATCCAGCATCGGCGCGGCAGGCCCCGCCGTTTCGAGTGCCGCCTGGCGAAAGTCGAAATAGGAGGGACGCTGGGGCGGTCCCTGAGGTGATTTCTGCCCGCCATGGCGCGGTGGCTGATCCCAGCCGATTCTCTTGAAGAGCATTCGAAACCATTCGTTAAATCCCGCCCGATGAGGCCGGGCCGACTCGAAAATCAGTGCAATCACGTGCATCAACAAGAAGCTGCGCCCACGGATCAGCCGGCTCCAGTCGCGCAGGTCTCGGCCGCTGGCAAAGGCGAGTGGCGCATCGGCAGGCCGGACTCGGCCCGACGGAGGAACGAGCAGCCCTTTGGATCGCAAACCTTGAATCGCCTCTTGCTCAACGTCTTGCATCAGGGCCCATTGCGTGGCCATCTCTAGTTTGTAGAGATTCTTGCGATGCTGAGGCGCTTCGACGTTCTGCAAATCGAGCAGTGTCGCCTGCCCCTCGGTGTATCCTTCCACGAACCAACCATTGAGGTCGCGGGACGTCCGCAATGCCGAATCATTGTAAATATGGAAGTACTCGTGAGCCGTTGTATGCGAAATCCACTGTAGGTCGTGCCGTGAGAAGAAGATATACACCATGCCCGAACCGGGTACGTGTTGCCCGCCCGCACCGCGCAATGCCTTTGGCGGATAGGGAACCAGGAAGACGTATTGGTGGCCCCTCTTCGCACCCAAGGCTGGCTGCTCATGCAGGTATTCCAGCATGCTCATTCCGAAGACGCGGTCGTAGTACGAAATGGTGTCTTTGGCAATCCGAAACGCATCCTCCGGCTCCAGGCCGCCCGGTGTAACTTCCCACTGCGATGTGACGAGCACGTGCTTCACGCAACCCTCAATCGTCTTGACGATCAAGTCGCCTGCCAATGCAAACCAGCGGAATCCACGCAAAACGAATCGTCCGTCGAACTCGTATCCCCAGACGGTTGTGTCCTTCTCGGCACGAGTGTCGGCGTTGATTTCCAACCGCCAATCCGCGGGCAGCGACACGCGGAATTGAACGTTCATCGGTAACCCAGGTCCGTTGCCATCGGATTCGATGGGGCCGGTAACGGGAAACAAGAGGGTGTCGCCCCTGAGCGTCGCATATTCGGAATTGACGACAACGCGATCTTTGTAGGTTTGACCGATGGCGCGAGCTTCCAAGTAATCGCTGCGGCGCGCGTCGAGCTCGTAGCAGACAACGACCGGCCCGTGCGGGGAATCATGGGACAAGTCAATCTCGATCCGTTGATAGTGGTCCCCCAGTTGCATCTGAGGAAAACGCAGGGGCACCGGCTTCCCTCCAATTTGCGCCTGCACGGAGTCTTCGCGAATGCCGTAGTACTCGAACGTCGACGTAATCTCGGGCGCGGCTGAACTCGCCAATGCCAATTCCAGACGGTTGGCCGTCGACCATGTCCGGTTGAATTCAATTTCGATCTTGATTGACTTGCCGGCCGATGGTTCAGGCACCTTGATTGAATAGACCGCAGAAAGTGTGCGAAGGTCTTCACTCGAAGTCATCGTCTTATCCTCCGTACGTACGTTTGCTAGAAAAGGAATTGCAAAGAACCAAGCAGATCTCCGCCGGGCAGTTCCGCTACGACGCCAGAAAATCAAAATGGAAGCCTAGTAGCAACAAGATCACGCTGGCCACTTTGATGATGGTCCCCAAGTGTTTGTGCTCCAGCGTCCACGCCAGCGGTTCGATGAACAGCAGATCCAACAGCGTCGCGGCGATCATCACGGTGATGATGATCGACGTCGTCAAGATCGGGCCGATCGTGAAGAACCCCATCACCAGCACGAAGAACCCGGCAACAAGCCCCGACCACCAGCCCGAAGATAGGCCGACAATGATCCCCACGATGACGCCTGCCAGCGGCATGACGACGAAGTTGAGGTTGTCGGCGCCCATTTGATTGGCTTCATCCCGGGCCTCTCTTTCTGCCTTGGAGCCCGGTCTGGAAAGCAAGTCTTTCCACATCAGCAGCGTCCAACGGGCCGCGCTGAAGATGTACTGGCCGGTTCGCCGCAATTCGAAATGACCGTGCATCGCCGTGCCGGTTTGCCTCAGGCGCTGGGGGCCCACGATCTCGGCCAGAATGGTCAACGCCGAGACCAAGCCGACCATCTTGCCGATTCTGCCCCACCATAGAATCGAGCAGCCCCAAAGCAGCTTTGAGGAAATGGCGTCGCCGCGGATCCATGAGGCCCAGGCTTCGAAGTAGGAGATTTCATCCATCACTCGTGCCCACTGGTTGTTTACTGCCCGCCGGGTTGTCTTCGAATGCCTGCGGGTTAACGCAAGTTCTGAATTGTCTGTTGGTTCACCGTGACCTCCCCTTGAACGATCTGCTCTGCCAGTTTTTCCGTGACGGGAGCGATGACACTGAAGTGGTTGTGCCCCGGAACCCTGAAGAATTGAATCTGCGGATTGGTATTCTCGCGGGCCATGAAGTCGATTGCCCCATCCCAATTGCCATCGACGGCGCCCTCAAACACGTACATTGGGGTCTTGACGCAGTGCAGCCAATGAATGGGCGAGCGGAGTCGAATCTCGTGCTCGTCGTTGGGGTCGCAGTAGATGTAGTTGCCGCCATACTGCTCGGCCGATGCAACCGGCCCCAGCGCGAAGATGGCCCGATACCGATTCGAGCATGCTCCCACCAGCATCACCATCGTCCCGCCGGTACTGTGGCCGCCCAAATAGATCGCGTCGGGATCGACGTAAGGCAGCTTCTCCAGATGATCGGTGGCGGCCAGGATATCGTCGACTTCGCCCAGAAATCCTTCGCGCCGGCCCGGATTGTCGTTTCCTCCGCGCTGCGAGGGGAACATCATAACCACGCCGGCTTTGCGAAATGCGCGCGCCGATTGATCGTTGCTGCGAATCTGTGGCGACCAAACATCGCCAATGGAATTATTGTCGCCGCCGGTAATCCAAATGATCGCAGGGTGCTTCTTGCCGTCAGCCGGATCTGAAGTCAAATACGCCGCCAGCCGACCGACGGGCGATTTGTAGTGAATCAACTTGAATTCCGTGCCGGTCGGCGAGTCCGCGACGCCGAACGGCGGACCGGATTTCACGAT
>JANQQA010000194.1 GCA_028285205.1 Bythopirellula sp.
GAGAGGGCAATTGGTTCGTGAGCGGCCAGTCTTGTGAGGGTAGCGTCGCTGCTTTGGAACTTTGGCTCGTTACGAATGGATTGGTTACCTCCTTTGTAGCGAACGGATTCGAGATCTCGCGCGGGCTGCTGACCGAACTCGTGCCAACCAACTTGGGCTTACCGACGGTGGCGGTGCTCGGGCTTCCCAACGCGGGTCCGCTCATCGGTCGCTGGCGTGAGCGTACGGTCAATTGGTCGGTCGCTTTCGCACGCAGGCCGGCGCGGTCGGTGACCGATGCTCGAACCTCGACGTTTTCCGTACCTGCTGGCGGTCGCCAACGAACGCGTCCGACTAAGCGGTTGGCCTGGGCCAGATCGGGTTCCCCGAGTCGCAGTGATGTCCAATCGTCCGCCTTCGTGCGGATTTCCAAGTCGAGCGTTTCGGGATGGAGATTCGCATCGCGCGCCTCGTATCGAATGACGATTTCGCCGTTGGTGTCCTCGGAGCTTTCAACAACCAGTTCGGGTTGCTGAGAGTCGATCACAATCCGCCGTTGCGGCTGGACCTCAGCGCTGGGCCAAGGTCGCCCGCGACGATCGCGATGCTGCACAGCGAACCAATACTCACCATCTTCCGGCGCGTGGTACGTGAATCCTTGAACGTGTGGCTCGGCTTCCTCGAGCGTTGTCCAGTCGTTGGCGCCCGTGCGCGAAAGAAGCAGTTGGACCTTCGCAACTCGGTCGATCAGCTTGCTGGATTGCTGCACCTGGTAGGGAAGAAAAAACTGACGTTGATTCAAATACGTCGGTGACAACAATGGTGCCGACGTCTGCGGCTGCGCAATCGCGCAGGTGCTGACCAGGCACCAACACATTATCAACAACTTCAACTGGCAGTAATTGGTCATAGGTGCCAACTCGATAGGAAAACGGCGTCATCCGCCATCGCGGCGCAGACCGGTGGCCTATCATCCTCATCGGTGCTACGGGCTCGATGGCTTGAAACGCACATATCAGGTGTTCCGTCTACGTACCTGTGGTAAAATATGACGCCTACGGTGAATCGGCGGCGCACGACAACTTTTCTGGACTTGACGGTCCAATCTCGACATAATGAACATGAGCAAGGGGCCGACGGGAGCGATCACGGCAGTCGGGTGATCAGCACGATGGTGACGACACGATATGGAGAAATTCGCAGAACCGCTGACGCAGGCCGCGTTGTTGTTCGCAGCCATGTTCGTCTTGACCGCGCTAGGCATCACTCTCGTGCGAAGGTATCGCGATCGTGAGGCCGACGACATGTCAGACACGAGCAACACGCTGTCAAAGTTCCGAGAACTACACGCCGAAGGTGGGCTCAGCGACGAAGAATTCCGAACAATAAAAACGAAGCTAGCAAACGAGCTAAAAGCAGAGTTAAACGATAACAGTAGCACAGGTTAAGTCCTTCCGTGCGGAACAGGGCCAGTGCTGCAGACCTAACGGACTGGTGCGGTTGTTCGGCACTGATAGCAGCGCCTGAATCTCACTCCTCCCGAAGGTCGATGAACGACTCTCGTTGAAGCTGCGTATTGACCAGCACACCCACGAAGTCGGGAGCCTCCGGAGCACTCCCTCCAGCTTGTCAGCGAATGACGGTCTGGATGAACTCCCTCGGCGATCGGATTCGCGGCAACAGTTGCACTGCTCGAACTGAGCGGCCAAGGACGCACCGCCAGCCTTTAAGGTCCACGAAACCCACTAGGGATTTGCAAGTCGTCGTCACCTGCGTGTGACAGCCGACTCACACAATCCCTCGAGCGACACCCTTGATTTTCACTGTAGCGAACATTGGGACGGTGATGCCCCAGCGTTGGTTGCACACTTTGGAAGGATGATTTGCATGCCCTCTGGCAAAGATATTGGCGGCAGGCGTGGCGGGACGACCAAGAAGAACGCCTTCTGTTCTTTTTGTCGCAAGAGCTACCGGGATGTCGGCCCGTTGGTCGAAGGTCCCGGCGACGTCTACATCTGTGGCGAGTGCATTGAACTCTGCCAATCGATTTTGGACCAAGAGCGCCGGCGCCGCGGTTCGAGCAAGCAGCTGTTCACTAAGGTCCCGAGTCCACGCGAGATCGTCGAGGCCTTGGACGAATACGTCATTGGTCAAGATGCCGCCAAGCGTGTGTTGGCCGTTGCGGTGCACAGTCACTACAAACGCTTGATGGCGGCCGAGGAAGAGACGGAAATCGAAATCGACAAGTCGAATATCCTTCTCGTTGGTCCCACCGGGTGCGGTAAGACGTTGCTCGCGAAGACCCTAGCGAAGAGTCTGAACGTGCCGTTCGCCATCGGCGATGCGACCACGCTCACCGAAGCCGGTTACGTCGGCGAAGACGTCGAGAACCTGCTCCTGAAGTTGCTGCATGCTGCCGACTTCGATGTCGATGCTGCCCAACGCGGTGTGCTGTACATTGACGAAATCGACAAGATTGGCAAGACGAGTCAGAACGTCTCGATCACACGCGATGTGTCGGGCGAAGGCGTGCAGCAAGCGTTGCTCAAAATGCTGGAAGGCACCACCGCGAACGTGCCCCCCCAAGGTGGACGCAAACACCCCGAGCAGCAGTACATCCAGCTGGACACGACCAACATACTGTTCGTGGTCGGCGGTACGTTCTCGGGGATCGAAGACGTCATTAGCAAACGACTTGGCAGCCGCTCGATCGGCTTTGGTCAGGTTGGCAACGACGCTTCGGAAATGAGCTTCGGCGAGACGTTGGCTCAGGTAACTTCTGACGATCTTGTCGAATACGGCATGATCCCAGAACTGGTGGGCCGGCTCCCCGTCGTGACCGCCTTGCAGCCGCTCGGTGCCGAATCCCTGGTTCGTGTGCTCAAAGAACCGAAAAACGCGCTCACCAAGCAATATCAACACTTGTTTTCGATGGAAGATGCCGATCTTAAGTTTACGGACAAGGCACTGCAAGCAATTGCAGAGCGTGCCGCCGAGCGTGAGACCGGCGCCCGTGGGCTAAGGTCGATCATCGAGAACGTGATGATGGACATCATGTTCGACCTGCCTGACCAACCACGCGGTAATCGCTACGTGATCACCGACGACGTGGTCGAAGGACGAGCCAAGTTGTTCACCGACGAGCCACCTCAAACCAAGAGTGCATGATAACGACCTGTCGCCCTACCTCGCAGGGAGGGCCGCAGCAATGTCCCCCTCCCTTGCCGGGAGGGGCTGGGGGAGGGTAGAGCACCTAATCGCTAGGCCCCTCGCCCAACTTCTCCCCGAGGGGAGAGGAGCAATGTGACCAAAAGCGCGTAACGTTCAAGCCCGCACCTGTTCTTGCGAACACCTGCGGGGGTTAAGTTACGCTTGCTTACAAAACGGACCTGGAGAACACTCTCCAGGTCCGTTTTTTTTGCCATCATTTCTCATCATCCGCGCGCGTTAGGCGTGCATCACACGCGCTTTGCCTTGGAGCGTTACCAACACTGTTCCGACTTGCCAAGAACCACTGGTGAGCAATCGCTCTCCGCCTCCGAGTCACTTACGGCGCTTCACCGATGCAGTACAGGTACGACTCAGAGCGGACGAACAATTCGCCGTTGCTGAGTGCCGGCGTCGCGCTGAAGGCGCTGGTATCGCCATCGAAGGCTGCGTTGTGGGCGAGCAGCTCGAACTTCTCGCCCGGTCGGATGACATAGCTTTCGCCGCTGCGCGTGAACAGAATGATGTTCTCGCCGATGGCCACTGGCGACGAGTAGTCGGAATTCGGGAATCCGCCCGTGGGACCGCCCAGGCGTGGCAACCGCTCTTTGTAGACGTACTCGCCCGTTTCGAGACTCGCGGAGTAAAACACGCCACCGGTGCTCCAGTACATTTGGTCGCCGACGATCAACGGTGTGCTGATCCCCGATCGAAGTTGCCGCGTCCATAGCACTCGATCTTCCGGGCTTGATGGTGAGCAATCAAAGGCAAGCCCGTGACCAGCTCGGCTGCCCATCAGGAAAGCCTTGCCCGCTTGTGCGACAATGCTGCCACAGGTCGCGTCGTTTAGCGGCGACGGCACCGTCCACAGTTCCTTGCCCGTCGCGGGATCGACCGCGAGGACTTTGTTTGGCACGTGAAACAAAACCTGAGTGGTTTCGCCGTTGTGGATGGGGGTGGGTGTGGCCCAGCAATTGGTGAATGCGCTGTCTTCAATCGTCCATTCGATCTTACCTGTTGCTTTGTTGATGCCGAGGAACTTATTGCCGAGAATCCCGGCGTCGACAATCACCAGATCGCCGACGACGATCGGACTAGTCGCATCGCCCCATTTGGCTGGATCCGACTTCTGGCCCAAGTCGACGTGCCACAGTTCCTTGCCCTCGAAATCGTAGGCAAACAGGCCGCTCTTACCGAGCAGAGCAAACACACGTTCGCCATCCGTGGCCGGCGTGCTGCTGGCGTAACCGTGTTGTGTGATGAAGCCGCTGTAGGGATCTTCCTTATCGGTTGCGTCGACCGAACTCCGCCAGAGTTCCTTGCCGGTAACGCGATCAATTGCCACGAGATGACGAACCAGCTGGTTGATCTCGCCAGGCTCAGCCATATCCAATCCGTAGCCGGTGTACGCGGTCACGAAGACGTGATTGCCCGTCACGACCGGCGATGACGAACCCTTGCCTGGCAGCGGCGACTTCCAGCGCAGGTTTTTGGTTGCCGACCATTCGAAGGGGATCGCCGGTCCATCAACTTTCCCGGACCCATCCGGGCCACGGAAACGCAACCACTCGTCAGTAGCGTGCGCGATTGAAGTCAACGAGCAGGCGCCAATCAGCAGCACAATACGAAGCGATTGCATCATCTTTGTTGCTCCCAGTAGTTTCGGGTGAAGCGTCGTGAACGAGACTTCGATCGTTATAGCAACTCACGCGACAAACCGTCAGCGCGCAATAGACGTCCACGAGAGAATTCGCATTAAACCTCTGTGTGAAAAGACCAAACCTGCGGGTCGACGCACGACGTTGCAGCAAACTGCAGCTTCGAGGGTTGCTTGGCTTGCCCACTAATTGACGCTCTTTGCCGTCAATCCGTAAACAAACACGTCAGCGAAGTACGCCTGACCGCCTTCCACAACCAGTTGGATGGCTTTGGCCGGCCGCGAGCGATCAATCGGCTTTGACGTTACCGGCGATCCGTTGAGCAAGACGCGCCAGTGGTCGGTGTGACGTTCGAGGCGAAGTTCGTGATACTTGGACGTCTCGTCACTCGTGGACGTGGGCGGCAGAGGACATTTCGGAGCGAGTGGTTGGAACTCGCCTCGGCGGCTTGGTTTTGTACCGATCGTAACGCATTCGCTAGTCAGGCTGAGCACGTTGCGTGGGAGTTGATCTTCGTGCTGTTTAACCTCTTGGTCTTGCTGCTGCTCATGCTCTTCATGCTCAAAGTGGATTTCCGCCGAGGAAGCCGTGTGCAGGTCGATCTTGAGGCGAACACCGAAGTGCTCCAACGGCTCATCCGGCGACGTGAGGTAGCCGGGAAGCTCGCGGGTAATCGCGCCCTTGCCGGCCATCACCTTGCTGTGCATGTCGTCCTCGGTCGCCTTCCAGCCGCCACGAATCGCAGTCCAGCCGTTCAGGTCGAGACCGTTGAACAGCGGCCTCTGCACTTCTCTTGACGCTTCCAATTGGGTCGGCGGCAATGAATGTTTTTCACCTAATCCGCCCGAGAAGTAGAACCCAGCACTTACCACGATCACTGCAGCCAATGCTGCCACACTCGGCCAGCGCGTTCGCGTCGAGGGTACCTCTAATGACTCCTCAGTAAGCAGTCCATCAATGCTGGTGTCGGAAATGAGTAGCCCGTCGACCGTTTCGGCGGCCGCGAGGTTAGGCGCGGGCAACTCGCCACTTAACACCTGCTGGATGCACTTCAGCAACGTGTCGTAATCACCGATGCGGTTGGCTGGGTCTTGGGCCATCATCCGCTTCAGCAATTCGACGGTTGCTGGGCTGGTTCCCTCGGGTAGCCGATCAAGCCACTTTTGCTCCCCCTTGAGCTTGGCGGCGAGCACTTGGCCAATGCTCGTCCCTTCAAACGGCGGTCTGCCAGCCAGTATGTGGAACACAGTCGCGCCCAGCGCGTAGATGTCGGCGCGGCTGTCAACGTGCGCATCAGCGACCTGCTCGGGAGCCATGTAGTGCGGTGTACCCAGCGACGTGCCACCCATCGTCAGTCGGGTACCCTCGGTGTCGGGCGCTTCTAACTGTACCAGCCCGAAATCGGTGATCTTCAGCAACGGCACCCCGGCTGGCAACGGGTAGCCGGCAGGCGGCTTGGTGAGCAACAGGTTGCCGGGTTTGATATCGCGATGTACTAGGTTGTGCTGCGCAGCATGCGCAAGACCCGCAGCGACTTGCTGCGCCAGCGACCAGGCCAACGACTCTCCGATGGGCTTGCCGCCGTCGATTAGCGCGTCGACGTCGCGGCCTTCCACTAGTTCCATCGCCAAGTATACGCGTTCGCGATGGGTGCCATAATCGTAGGCCGCCACGATGTTCGGGTGCTTCAGCTTGCCAATTGCTTTCGCTTCTTGCTGGAAGCGGGCAATCACCGACGGGTTTTCGATGCGCTGCATCGGAATCGTCTTGAGCGCGACCATGCGGTCGAGCTTGGGCTGACGGGCACGAAACACGATGCCGAGGCCACCGTAGCCGAGCAGATCGATGACCTCGTAGCCCGGAGCCAAATTGTCGCGCTCGGCAAGGCCATAGATCACGTCGATCTGTACCGGTTTGAGCAGGCCCTTCTCGAGGCACAATGCGGAGATCGAACCATCGTGCTTTTCGGCAAGCTGGCACAGTTTTGCCGCATGATCCGAGGAAAGTAGCTTCTGCTCAACGGCAATGCCGAGAAACTCGTCGCTGCTCAAACTGATTGCTTCGCTCGGCATGGGGGGATTTGGTTCCGGGGTGTTGTTGCGTCGACTATTGCTGCAACTTATCCAACTCTGCGAGCATCGCTTTTACCGAAGGCCGGTCGTTGATCTCTTCGCCAACGTATGCGAAATGGACGTTGCCCTGTTTGTCCAAGATATAGGTGGACGGAAAGGCAAGCTCCGCCGCGATCTGCAGGAAGTTGACCGCCTGCAGATCGGAATCGAGCAGGATCGGAAACGGAATTTGATCGACTTCCTTTTTCTCCGAAACCTTGGCCGCATCGATGAACTCTTGCAGGTGCTCGGCACCACCGGGGTACACAAGCAGGATCTCGGCATTCCGCTTGGCGAACTCTTCGTAGTTGGCCACCAGGCGCGACGATTGCGTACGGCAGAACGGGCACAGCTGCCCGTAAAAGCCGCGCGTGATCACCAGCACGACGTTTTTCTTACCGTGGAAGTCGGTCAGCGCGACCTTGTTGCCTTGGGTATCGACGAACGTCAGCTCGTTGATGTCCATCGGCAGCTTGGTGTTCGTTTCCACTTCGTCCCAAAACGGTGACGTCGCCGTTCGCGTCATCGGCGGCTTGTCCATCTGCTTGTCGACCGGCGCGACGTCGGAATCTCCACAGCCGACGAGTGAACCGATCAAGCAGAGCAAGGTCAGACGAGTAGGGTATTTCATTGCACAAATCCGGCGGCGAGCAGAATTGCCATTTTTGGCGAGCATGTTCCGATTCTATCCACTGTCCAGCGAATGAGCAAAGCTGACTCGTCAGAGACGCTCGATTAGTGAGATAGCATACATTCAGTTATGCCAGCTGGCGTAGAACTTCCAGTCCACGCTCGATGGTCTCGACCGTCGCGGCGTAGGAGATGCGGAAGTGGGTATCGCGTTCGCTGAAGTTATCGCCGGGGATCACGAGCAGTTCGTGCTCGATCGCGCGCGTGACAAACTCCGTCCCAGTGCCACGGCCGTCGGGGACCTTGGGGAACACGTAGAATGCTCCGCCGGCGGGGGCAACTTCGTAACCGGCCGCTCTCAAACCCGAAACAATGAGATCGCGCCGTTCGCGATACTGATTGACTTGATGTGTCATGTCGGTCTCCAGCGCGGCAATTGCGCCCCACTGTAACGGATGTGGCGCGCAAACGAATGTGTACTGCTGCAGCATCGTGATCTTGTCGATTAACGCTGCGGGGCCGTGCATCCAGCCCAATCGCCAACCGGTGACACCGTACGACTTGCTGAAGCCATCGACGACGATCGTTTGATCATTCCACTGCGTCGGACTTACCAAGGGCGAGTCGTAACAGAACTCGCGGTAGATCTCATCGGACAGCAACGCGATGTTATGCTCGGCCGCCAATTTGGCGAGCGCTTCGACCTCGTCCTGCTGGGCAACGACACCAGTTGGATTCGCGGGACTGTTGAGCAAGATGAGCTTGGTCTTGGGCGTGATGGCTGCCGCTACTTTGTCGGGGTCAATGCGGAAGTCAGGATAGGTGTCGAGCATCACGCACTTGCCGCCGACCATTCTGACCAGCGCTGGGTACATCACGAAGTAAGGATCGAAGAAAATCACCTCATCGCCCGGATCGACCATGGTGAGTATTGCGGTTACCAGGGCGCCGCTGGTGCCCGACGTAATCAACACGCGGCGATCGTCGTGGCCGTATTCATTGTCGATGCGTGTTTGCAGTGCCTCGCGCAGTTGCGGAATGCCCTGCGTGACGCTGTAGCCGTTTTTGTCGTTTTGGATCGCCTCGATCGCCGCGCGCTTCATCGCGTCGGGGACGGCGAAATCAGGCTGGCCGATCGACAGGTTGATCGGATTGGTCATCTTTGTCGCCAGGTCGAACACCTTGCGGATACCGGAAGCGTCGAACTCAGCGGTGCGTTGGGCGAGCCAGGGATGGGACATTGGATGAGGGACTTATGATTCAGGGTTTGGGAGTTGGGCAGTGGCGGGAGAGCTGCGCTGCACCAGCGGCTGGGTTCCGGCGGCTCCCCATTGCACTAGTGCGACCATGGCGAGCACTCCACCGATTGCCAGCAGTTGCGTGGCGGTGAGTCGTTCTTTGTCGAACTGGCCCCAAAACAGGGCGAGCACTGGGATGACGTACGTGACCATGCCCGCGAACAGGGGACCTTGGTTTTTGATCAATTGTACGAATAGCAAGATGCCGATCCCAGTGCCGAAAACACTCAAGATCACAATCGAGGTGATCGCCAACGGCCAATCGTACGGCTCCGCGGGGCCGCCCAGTTCCAACGCAGCCAGCGTTGCAGGCGAACACTGTAGCGGCAGCAACAACAGTCCACCGACGGCCAAAAACAGCGTGGTCACCGGCAGCGCGGGCAGATGGCCGAGCTTCCACTTCACGTAGGTATTGCCAAGCGCGTACACCAATGGCACCGACAGGGCCAACGTCAACAGCCACGGCGAGATGCCGCGAGCACTGCCGTCCTGCACGGCAAAGAACATGCACACCATGCCACCGAGTACTCCAGCCAACTGCCGACGTGTCGGCCACAGACCAAGCATGGGGATCGAAACCAGAATCGTTGCCAGCGGGAGCAGTGCGACCATCATCCCAAAGTACGCATGCTCATCTGCTTGAATCATGGTGTACGGCTGGATCACAAACGGTAGCGCATTGGCCAATAGTGCCACCAAGAAGATATGCAGCCAATCAGCGCGGCTTACTCGTACACGCATGCCGCTCAGCCACCAATACACCCCCAATACCGCCGCCCCACCCAGCATGCGCAACAGTGCAATCGACACCGGTCCGAACGCATGCGCAGCGCGATCCATCAGGATAAAACTCGCGCCCCAGATGAGACAAATGTAGAGGAAGGATATGTACGGCATCGAGGAAGGATGAAGGTGGCGTTCAGAAGGATGAAGGCTTCAGTGTAGCGAGCCGCGCGCGAATCTACAAAGGCGTCCGAAAGGCTCCCTCACCACATGACCGCAAATGTTAATGGCCCTTCCACAAAGTTCGCTGGTTTGGCTCAAACGCAGGGTGCATAACAGTGAAGTACCACTGCGGATCGATACTCGGGAATCTGTCGTGCATCGCTTTGGTCAGCTGAGAGAAGCCTATGTCTCTTTCGCTGATCTCGTGCCACCAGCCCGCGGCTTGGAAAGCAAGACAAATATCGTCATAGATGAGCAAGTCGATCTTGTACGTCTGAATTTCGACGATGTCGTCCCACCAAAAACGAAGCGGTTCGTCAGAGTTGGGGCGATGGATGATGATGCAATCGTCGACTAATCGAATCGTCGATACATCGGATTCTAGGCAAGGTTGTGAGAAGGCTTTCGAAAACCACTTCCACATCGCCGCCCGACCTCGCATGCCGAATGAAGCGGGTTAGTCTTCTTCAGTTGTACAAAGACCCACTGCATCTAAAGACCTGTCTTCGGCATTGAGGTTCGCAACTAGCTTCTGTGCCGCGCCACGGGCAGTCAGCTGGATGCAGTGTTTCGCCGCCGATAACTAACGCCGACTACGGTCCGTGATATCCCGGTTTGTGTAAAGAGTCGTGGGATATACCAGAGCGAAGGGATGGCGAATGGCTTCGCCAAATGTGAAGCCGATTTTGCGCGGGACACATTCCGTCGGAGCTGCCAACGAGAATTCGTCATTCAGCCCGCAGGGCTCAACGCACTTTGCACTTGAACTGCAGAATGCCACCCTGGCCGGCTTCGAGCGGTTCGATGAGTTCCCAACGCAGGACGACGCTGCCGCCGGTGTTGGGTTCGGTGGAGAAGTCGGCGTCGACGGACGACTTCTGGCTGCCTTCGACGTACTCGAGCCGCGTGGTGAGGTTGTCCATGATCGTCACGTTGCCGATCACTTGGCTGCCGATGTTGTCGAACCGCAGCGTGAACTCCACTTCGTCGCCCGGTTTGGCAGCGCCGCAGGAGGCGAGCTTTACGAGCCGCAGGTACGGTTTCTTCGGATCATGCAGGTGGTAGACGACACCGGGCTGTCGGTCGGTAATTGCCGCTTGGGCGTGCTTCTCGCCGATCATGATCTGCGGCGATTGATCGCCCGTCCAGGTGATCGCCGCGAGGCTCGCTCGTGAGACGAGCGCCTTCTCGTTGTTGCTGATCGTGCCAGCGCGGATGAGCTGCAGGTCGGCGTACGGCGCGAGCACGCCGTCGTACTCTTCGACGACCAGGTCGCGGCCCAGTTCACCCAGTTGCTTGCGATCCGACATTGCGTTGGCCGGGTCTTCGGCACGATCGATGGATGGTTCGATCTGATTGAGCGAGGTCGTCGCACGTTCCTGCTCGTCGATCTTCGCTAGCGACAACGGCGTCTCCATGCCGCCTGGCATGTCGGAGCGGGCGTACTCGTGCAAATCGACCATCCGGCGCACAACGCCGAACCTTGGCGCATAGATGCAGACCTGGTTACTCGGCGTCACGACCGTACGCCCATCGAGCGTATCGTAGTGAGCAACCGTGTCCTCTTGTTCGAGCCCTTCGACCTGCCA
>JANQQA010000245.1 GCA_028285205.1 Bythopirellula sp.
AACCTCCGGCATCAGCGGGGCACTTGGTCGGCTCGGGGTGCGGCTCGAAAGATTTAAGACCGGCACACCGCCACGACTCAACGGCCGGACGATTGACTACTCGAAGACCGAACTGCAACCCGGCGACGATGACCCTCAACCGTTTTCGTACCTCACCGACGCGCTTGAAGTTGCTCAGCTGCCCTGCCACATTACGTATACCAACGAGGCGGTGCACGACCTGATTCGTGAGAACCTCCAGCGCGCCCCGATGTATACCGGACAGATTGAGTCCAACGGTCCGCGTTACTGCCCGTCGATCGAAGACAAAATCGTCCGTTTCGCTGACAAGACGCAGCACCAGCTGTTCTTGGAACCGGAGGGGCGCAACACTCTGGAGGTTTACGTCAACGGTGTCTCGACGAGTCTGCCACGCGACGTGCAAGACCGCATGTTTCGTCTGATTCCGGGACTGGAAGATGCTGAGATCATGCGTTACGGCTACGCTGTCGAATACGACTACGCACCCCCTGATCAATTACACGCTAGCTTAGAATCGAAACTGTGCGCGGGGCTGTACTTTGCCGGTCAAATCAACGGCACAACCGGCTATGAAGAAGCTGGCGCGCAAGGCTTGATCGCCGGCGCGAACGCCGCGTTGGCGCTCGCTGGCAAGGAACCGCTTGTGCTGTCACGCGATCAGGCATACATCGGCGTGCTAATCGACGACCTGGTAACTTGCGGCGTTGACGAGCCCTATCGCATGTTCACCAGCCGAGCGGAGTATCGCTTGCTCTTGCGGCAAGACAACGCCGACCGACGGCTGACTCCGCTGGCTCATCAACTTGGCCTGGCCGATAGCACGCGGCACGCGCGACTCGAATCCAAACAGTCGGCAGTCGACCGTGCCAAGCAACTGCTTGACAGCAAACGCCACGAGGGCGATTTGCTATCGAAGTACATTCGTCGTCCAGAGGTCGAGTGGTCGCACATCGTCGCGCTGCTACCAGAGTTGGCAACCGCACCAACAGCCGTTGCCGAGCAGGTGATGATCGACTGCAAGTATGCTGGCTACGTCGCACGCCAGTCGATCGACGTCGAGCGTCAGCAACGACTCGCCTCAAAACGCATTCCGCGCGGCTTCGACTATCGAAGACTCACGCAGTTGCGGAGTGAAGCACGCGAGAAATTCCAGCGCATCCAACCCTCCGACTTATCGCAAGCGAGCCGGATCAGCGGTATTACGCCCGCTGACATCGCACTGTTGATGGTGCACTTTGAAGGCGGAGCGAAGAGCCGCAAGTAGTTTTAGCCGCATAGCGCTTCTCGCTGTGGAAACTAATGAAAACGCTTGCAAGATCGATCCAATTCGCTCGAACTAGTAGCATCGCTGTCAAAAATAAAAACTGAGTGAAAATAACGGTGTGCACTTTGCTTTGCGCAGCAAAGTGTTATTGCGAAGCAACTTACGCCGATTCGATCAATGTTGACGGGGCTTTTTGTGCCGCTATAATTCCGTCAGTTGGCAATTCAGGGGAAATCGGCAGGCGCGGTCGGCATTAGCGTCTGAAGAACTTCGCTGAACTAAGTTGGCAACGCAGAATTACTGGGATAGCTGAGTTACCTAAGCAGCTAGTTTTCCAGAGCGAATGGCGGCGGGTGTTGGTGAGCTTCCAGCGGACGGATTGGAGCGAGAAAGCGAAGATCGATTACGAATTCCCAACCAGCTTTCGCTGGTGAATTTACGTGGCTTGTTCTCATTGAGTTCTCGGGTCCCTGGCAACCGGGCTCATTGACAAACCATCGACTAAGGAGAGAGGTGGTTCCATCATGAAGACCGTTTTCACCACTGGCGAAGCGGCGAAGATTTGTAAAGTAAGTCAGCAAACGATTATCCGCTGTTTTGATTCTGGACAGCTCAAGGGTTTCCGAGTTCCGGGGAGCCGATTCCGTCGCATCCCACGCGACCAGCTCTACGCGTTCATGCGTGACAACGGCATTCCCACCGACGCCCTCGACAGCGGACGTCGTAAGATTCTGGTCGTCGACGATGACGAGGATCTGGTCGAGCTGATCGTCGACGCTCTTGAGCGCGATGGCCGGTTCGAGGTGCAGAGCGTCAACAACGGGTTCCGCGCTGGGATGCTGATCAAGGAATTTCGGCCCGACCTGATTGTGCTCGACGTCATGCTGCCGGACATCAACGGCAAAGAAGTCTGTACGCTCGTACGCAGTCAAAAGGCTATGGATGACGTGCGGATTATTTGTATCTCGGGTATGGTCGAAGCCGACAAGGTTCAGGAGCTACGCGACGCGGGAGCCAACGACTTCATGCAGAAGCCGTTTGACGTCGACAACCTGATCACGCGAGTATGCCAGCTGCTCGAGGTCGAATCGGCTTCGACGCAGTGACTGAGCAAGCAAACGTCGATCACTGAAGCAGCGCTTAACTCTGGTAATGGTGTTACGAGCTTCGTCGGTGGATTAGTCAAGCGAGGCAGACTGGCATAGCCAGTATTAACGGCGTAAGACGGGAACTACGGGAATGTCTGCCGAGGAAGATGCCCGTCTTGAGCGCGAAAAACTGGCCGCGATGAAAGAGCTGGCCTATGGTGCCAGCCACGAGATCAACAATCCGCTGGCAAACATCGCCGCCCGTGCGCAGACGCTGCTGCGAGACGAAATCCATCCCGAGCGCCGACGGGCTCTGGAGGCCATTCATCAGCAGGCGATGCGCGCCCACGAGATGATCTCCGATCTGATGCTGTTCGCACGACCGCCAGCGTTGCAGCTGGAGCAGGTCGATCTCGTCGGATTGCTCGGCGATATCGTGAGCGACTTGCAGCCTGCTTGCGAACAGCGCAACGTCCGGCTCCTGCTGCAGACAGAGAATCAACCACTAGAAATCACTGCGGATCGTCAGCAGCTACGCGTTGCGGTAAACGCAGTTTGCACTAATTCGCTAGAAGCAATCGGAGAGAGCGGTTCGATTCGCCTTAATCTGCGCCCAGCCGCAGAGCCGCCTGCGGCGGCAGCCATCGAAATCACCGACACTGGGCCGGGGATTAGCGAGGAGGTGCGTCGCCACCTGTTTGATCCGTTCTTCTCCGGACGCGAAGCGGGACGCGGGTTGGGCTTCGGGCTCTCCAAGTGTTGGCGAATCATTACCAGTCACGGCGGTACCATCGCCGTCAGCAGCGATCCGGGCGCCGGAACGACGATCACGTTGCAGCTACCCGTAATCGCTCAGCACGAGTCAGAGTGAATCCGCATTTGTGGGATCGTCTCGGAAGAACTATCCTAACTGACGTCTTGCATCACCCGCTTCCCGCACGGTCTGAACATGGGCACGATCAACGAAACCGTTAAAACTGCCAACAGCGCGATTCGCACGCTGCTGATGGCAACTGTCGTGGCTGGAGCTGGGTTCGCAGGCTGGAAGGGTTACTCGATCTACAACGAGCCCCAGAAGAAGCTCGAGGAAAAAGTGCAAGAGCTGGCCGCCGTACGTAAAGACCTAGAGGAACAACAGGCCCAGGTCGAGACACTGACGGTCGATTTGAAGGCCAGAACGGCACAGCTCGAACGGGCCGAAACGTCGTTGCGCTTGCTGAAACTCCGCCACCGCATCGCGCGAATACGAGTTCTCGATCAGCAGCCGATGGCCGATTCCGACCGTGTGACGACGAAGATCGAGTTTTTCGAAGTCAACAGCGAGGGAGCGCCAATTGATGGCGAACCAAAACAGTTCGAACTCGAAGGCGACCGCGTGTATATCGAGTGCCTGGTCGCAAAGTTTGAAGACCAGTACATCGAGCAGGCGGATCTCGACCGCGCGACGGCAATTTGTATGTTTCAGCGCATTTTCGGCGAGTATCAGGAACCACAGGAAGGGTTTGAGCTTGATCAAGTCGGCACGCAGCCGACTTCTTACGCTCGCGGCGGCCAGATGTCGGACTTCGAAAAAATGATCTGGGACGACTTCTGGGAGTTCGCCGGAGACCCGGACAAGGCCGCCGAAATTGGTATTCGCGCCGCCCACGCCGACGCCCCCTCGATACGCGTTAGCAAGGGCATGACGTACCAGCTCGAGATGCGGTCGACTGGTGAGATTAGTTTGCGGCCGCTGCGCTCAGAGAATTAGAATTCGTTGCCATCGATGAGATCCTCGCCGTACCCCGGCGGAAACGGATTGTCGATTTCTCCACTGGGGCGTTGATCCTCGTCTTTTGGGGATGGCGGCATGCTCGGGGCGTCGTCGCTCATTTCGAATTGTTCGACCCAATAGGCGATTTCGGACGCACTCAGCTTGCCCACCGGTTTGTCGGGGATCGACTGCTGTTGCTGGCGGCGGAGATCAACGCGTCGTTGCCAGATTTCGGAGTACCAGCGATCACTATCGATGCGTTTCGCTCCGCGGCGACGCGCGGCGCGTTGCACACGGTGATCGCTGGAAACTACCAGCAGGCCGCGAGGAGCAGCATGATCCTCGATGATCTCCTCCAGTAGCGCGTCAGCGTCGGGGTAGTCGCGCGCAAAGATGACCGTCAGGCCTTCAACTTTATAGTGGTTCGGAAGCCCAGGCGGCGCGTCTGACGCGTCGAAAACGATCGTGGCTCGCAGACGCTCGGATTCATTGAGCGATGTGGTCAGAAACGCCAGGAGCGCTTCTCGCGAACGCTGAAAACTGCCTGCGCCCGCTCCTTCACCGAAAATGTCGGTGGCGTGCAGCAGGTTGTAGCCATCGATGAGCAGGGACATGGTGAGTGGTCAGGACTCAGTGGCCAGGAAGCAGGGCGCTTTTTCAGAACTGCCCCGACTGCGAAGCAGTCGAAGGCTCTGACCCCTCGCCCCCGACCCCCGCGCCCTCATTGTAGTGGTGCCACTCGCTGTATTCGTCATGGAAGAAACGATCGATTTGGTGATCGACGCCGAAGATCGATGCGAGCAACGCGGAACGAATCCACATGCCGTTGCGCGCCTGGCGGAAGTACATTGCACGCGGGTCGTTGTCGATCTCAGGTGGAATCTCACCGAAGTGTTGGTCGCGCGGGAAGGGATGCAAAATGGGTGCGTACGCCTTCATCCGCTCGACGAGCTTTGTCGATAACTTGTAACGAGAGTGATCGATGGCGGCGAACTTCTGTTCGTCGCCAGGGGCGTTGTGTTCCTTCTGAATCCTCGTCATGTACAGGGCATCGAGGGTCTCGATGACGGGCTTGCCGTTGTAGGTCGCGTCGAACGAATCGACCTCCACGAGATTCACACGGCGGTCGAGCAAACGCGTCCGCAGATCGTCGCGCAGCGCGAGGGTTGGGTCGTCGGGGGCGATGAAGATCAGCGTCACACCTTCGTAATTGGCCAACAAACTGGCCAGCGAACGCACCGTACGACCGCGCCCGATGTCACCGCAGAAGCCGTAGACTTTGTTCGTCAGACCCTGATTTAGCTCGGGATAGTCCTTACGCAGCTCTTCGAATCTCGTCGAGATCGTCGACGATCGGCTGTCGGCGAATTGGAAGGTTCGCTGCAGCGTGTAGATGTCTAGCAATGCCTGAGTGGGATGTTCGTCAGCGCCTGAGCCCGCATTGATAATCGGCACACTGCGGTTGCCTGTGGCCTCGAGATCGTTCATCAGGTAAGCGCACGATTCGGCCAGACGGGCGAGCTTGCTGCGCATGATAATCAGATCGAAGTAGCTACTGAACATGCGAATCGAGTCGAAGCGCGTTTCGCCCTTGGTCTCCGAAGAAGTCGTTGGGTCGCGGACTTCGTTGCAGGTGATCCCAAGGATTTGGCAGGCAGCCATGAAGGACAAAAACGTCCGTGTCGACGGCTGCGTGAAGTAGAGCATCGCCCGTTTGTGATGCAACAGTCTGATGAGAAAATCTTGCCCCGATCGATTCTTCGACAGGATGCGAATTCTGTCGGCCGTGCGGGCCAAGTCTTCGAGCATGTCGACCGAAAACTGACCGCTGAAAATCACATGCCGCAAACGTTCGTTGCGTTCCAGCTCCGGCGACTTCATCTTGACCGGTCGCTCAATTCGCGGCTGGTAGTGCAACAAATCGAGTTCGTCTTGCGTCGCGGCGCGATCGGGAGAAGGCTCAGCCATGGCCGCAATATCGCATACGCACCAACCAATGGTCAAGTTAGGAGGCAGAGCGATCGTGGCTTACGTCGCCGGCGGCTTGTCGCGTGTGAAGACCGGTTTGTCGTCGGTCGATTGCTCGCGATCGTACTTGTAACCCGCAGTGCGAAATTTTCGGATGCCAGCCTCCTCGTCGATCTGCCCGCGAATGATATGCCGGGCCATCAGACCGCGTGCCTTTTTGGCAAAGAAACTCATCACTTTGTACTCGCCTTTGGGATTGCGATCTGTAAACACGGGTGTAACCACGCGGCAGTTCAAGTTCTTCGCCTGCACGGACTTGAAATACTCGTTGGAAGCGAGGTTGATCAAGACTTCGTCGCCCTGCCCGGCCAGCGCTTTGTCGATCGTTTTGGAGATGCGATCTTCCCAAAAAGCGTACAGGTCCTTGCCGTGGTCGCCGCTGAGCTTGGTGCCCATCTCGAGGCGGTAAGGCTGAATCAGATCCAGTGGACGCAGCACACCATAAAGCCCCGACAAAATACGCAAATGCTGTTGAGCAAATTCGAAATCTTTTGTTGAGAAACTGTCGGCATCCAGACCAAGATAGACATCGCCGCGAAAGGCAAGCAGCGCTTGTTTGGCAGTGGCGGTGTCATACTTCGCCTTCCAATCGGCGAAGTATGAGTGCACCTCGTCGGCGAGGTGATCACTAACGCTCATTAACTTGCCGAGGTGTTTGGGGGACAACTCTCGCAATTGAGCGATCAGCTTCTTGGAAGATGAGAGCAACTCAGGCTTGGAGGTCACTTTGTGGAGCGATTGTGGCTCGAAATCCAGCCGTTTGGCGGGAGAGAGGACGATTAGCATGGGTTTAACAACTTACTCAGAAACTCGCCAGCGGGCTTGGAAAAGCCAAATCATACCTAACAGCAAAGTCAGGTTGTAGACCAGGGCGAACGCGATAAAGCCGACAAATATTTCGATGGTTCCGTCGGCGGTAACCCGCATATCGCTCACGACTAGTGGTAGATTGAAAACGGCGGCGAACGGGCTAGAGAATCCGATCCAATCGACGAAAGTAGCCGAAGCGCGGCCACTGAGAAACGCCCGGACGAAGACTTGCGCCGCGACGGGCACCAGAAACAGCACGATGATTACCAGGTAGGTCGCCATGAGGCTGGTCGAGGTCTTGCGAAACAAGGTCGAGCAAAACAGCGCCGTCATCGCCGTCGTGAGGCACGTCAGCGCCACGACCAAAAAGTAACCGGCCATCGTTGGCAGGTTGCTCCAGTAATCCAGCGGCATGATGCACGCCAGTACGACTGGCCACATGAGGAACGACGTCAGCACACTTGATACGCGCAGACCCGAAATGAGTTTTCCCCACAGCATCTGCCACGGCGTGATGAGCGTAGTGAGCAGCAGGTCGAGTGTCTGACGTTCGCGTTCGCTGGTCACACTGCCAGCAGAAAACACCGGCCCGACGAGCATGTTAAACAGCAGTACATACGAGATGTACCACGGTGCCAATTGCTGCTGCATATAAAGGCACACGGCCATGACTGGCAGTGCGATCAACATGCTGATTTGGATCACGAGGCGCAGCATGAGCGTGCCTTGGCTGAAAATCTCGCTGCGGATCTCCTTGTCGTAGATCGGATTGGCATTTTCTGGCAGGAATGTCGTTCGCTTGGGCGGGGCGAACAGCCGATCAGGGAACTCGTCGCGGTTGATGTACAGTCCGACGGCCTCTTGGGCTTCCGTTTCCAAGTCGATCACCTGCTTGCCCTCGCTGCCAATATCGGGGGCACGCAGCAAACGACGCGACACGTCGACCCAGAGGATT
The DNA here is from genome assembly GCA_028285205.1 of Bythopirellula sp. Taxonomy (GTDB): domain Bacteria; phylum Planctomycetota; class Planctomycetia; order Pirellulales; family Lacipirellulaceae; genus Bythopirellula. Next base: position 7,920 of record JANQQA010000245.1, read on the forward strand.
GCTCCGATCGACAGGCAAGCAATCGGCACCACGGTGACCACGACGAGCAGACGCGCCTCGCCCAGTTGGTCCATGGCCCGCCAGATCAGGACGCCGACCATCGCCAACGGTAGAATGAGCAGGTAGGACACGACGAGCGATGCTGACGTGCGGACGAAATAGCTGCTGCACCACAGACTGAGCATTGCAAATAATGCGACCGAACAGATCATCGCCAGGTAGGCGGCACCGACTTCGTAAGGCGAAACGCCTCCCAGTGGCAGGCACAGCATAACGATCGGAAGCGAGCCGATCATCAGTTGCAGCAGCGGAACCATGGAAGCCGCCAGCTTGCCAAGCACGATTGCGCCAGGTTTCACTGGACTGGCCATCAGCATCTCATAGCTTTTGCGTTCTTTTTCGCCTGTGATCGCTCCCGAAGCAAAGCTGGGCGTCATCAGCGATACCAGCAGATACTGTCCCAAGAACAGCAGATCCACCAGCGGTTTCGCCTTGGTTGACTGGACCATGTCGAGCTTCTGGTCTGCTGGCCAAGCCGCATAAACCAGTAACCCCAGAAACCCGACATACGCGAACAACAACACGAACCCCCGCGTCATGCGGAGATTGGTCACTAGTTCACGTTGCAGGACGGGGTTTTCGAAGAGATACATAGATAGTAGTTGATAGGTGCTAGTTGGTAGGCGCTAGTTTGCATCTAGGGAACGACGGAATCCTGTTAGCATGCGGCCTTCCTCGTTTGTCAGATCCAACAATGCGCGGATCTGCTCACGGTCGCCGAACTCTAGATCTTCGGCAATCAACAATTGAGTTTCCAATTCAGCAAGTGATCCTCTGGCGATTGAAACGAACCGGGCGAGTTCTTTCCTTGAATCACGAGCGTGCCCTTCCGCGATGTTGGACGGGATCGATACGGCACACCGGCGTAACTGTGACGTGAGTCCATAGATCTCTTCCTTCGGAAAATCCGCAGTAACCCTGTAGACGGATCGTGTAATTTGCATCCCGCATTGCCACACTTTCAGTTCTTTATAACCGGCCATCGTCACGACTCCGTATTCGATAATCGATCACAACTAGCGCCTTCAAACTACCAACTAGCGCCTATTTAATACTTTCTTGGCTTTACCGTGCCTTGCACGCGGCTTGGGAGTCCCATCAAGCGAAGGAATCCTTCCGCGTCAGTTTGGTCGTAGCTGCCGCCGCCCTCCATGCTAGCCACTTCGGCGTCGTACAGACTGTTGGGGCTGCTGCGGCTGTGGATGTTGACGTTGCCTTTGTAGAGGCCCAACGTCACGTCGCCGGTGACTGGTTGTTGGGCTTCGCGGATGAAAGCCAGCAACGCATCCATCTTGGGGACGAACCAAAAGCCGTAGTAGACCATCTCCGCGACTTCGGGAGCGAGCCGATCGCGCAGGTGCACGAGATCACGATCGAGCGTAAGTTGCTCCAGCGCTAGATGCGCCGCGTAGAGCGCCGTCATGCCGGGGGCTTCGTACACTCCTCGACTCTTCATGCCCACGAAACGATTTTCAATGATATCGATCCGGCCCACGCCGTTGCGTCCGGCGATGGTGTTCATCGTTTCGACCATCTCGAGCGGCGTCTTCGCTTCGCCATTGATCGCCACCGGCACGCCGCTCTCGAAACTGATGGTGACCTCCTCCACTTCGTCGGGAGCTTCCTGCGGTGAGACGCCCATGCCGAAATCGACGATCGCTTGGCCATTGACCGCCGGGTCTTCTAGCTTGCCCGCTTCGTAACTGATGTGCAGGCAGTTTTCGTCGGAGCTGTATGGTTTTTCGATCGACGCCTTGACCGGGATCTTCTTGGCATCGCAGTAGTCGATCATTTCCGTGCGGCCGGGAAATTGCTGGCGGAACTTCTCGATGCGCCAGGGAGCGATGATCTTCACGTTCGGGTCGAGCGCTTCGGCCGCCAGTTGAAAACGACACTGATCGTTGCCTTTGCCAGTCGCTCCGTGGGCGTACGCAACGGCACCCACGTCGCGAGCAATCTGCAAGCACACCTTTGAGATTAGTGGACGGGCGATCGAGGTGCCCAACAGGTAGATGCCTTCGTACTTAGCTTGCCACTGCAACACCGGAAAGGCGTACTCGCGGCAGAGTTCTTCGCGCGCATCGATCAGTTGTGACGAGACAGCCCCGTGGTCGCGAGCCTTTTGCAGAATCGCCTCACGGTCTTCGCAAGGTTGCCCCAGATCGACGTAGACGGCATGGACGTCGTAACCCTCGTCCTGCAGCCAACCAAGAATCACCGAGGTATCAAGACCTCCCGAATAAGCCAACACACAACTGGGCATGGTTTCTGTCCGTCGCAACGCAGAACTGATGGGAACTTGCCGACCATCGGTCGGACACGAACCCACTATTGTGGTTCGCTTGCTGACCGCTGGCAAGCGGGTGAGCGATCCGAGCCGCGCCCGTTAGGAAGCGGATCTGGTCGACTGCTATGGGTTCGATTCTCAATGAGAGCGGCACCCGCGGCAAGCGTGTCCGCTGCCTTACGGGCGCGGCTCGGCGCTTGCTGGCAACTCCGCAATGCGGAGCTTTCGAAACCGCAAATCAGTGGTTGGATCGTGTCCTTGGATGGCCAACGTGCCTGGCTCCAGGCGGAGGCCCTTGCGTGGATTCTCGTGTGGTTTGCGCGTGTCGGTCCAGTCGCTGACCTGGTGGCCGTTGACCCAGGCGGCCATGTGGGGGCCGTCGGCAACGAGCGTCATCGCGAACCACTCACGATCTTTGGCAACGATACGACGTGCATTTTGACGACGGAAGATGCCACCAGTGCCGCAGTCGACCGGCTGCGTGGGGTCACCGTCCTTCATGCCGTTTTGAATCTGGCATTCGTAACCCATCATGAAGTCGCGCGGGATGCAGCGAAAGAAGACACCTGAGTTCAGCGCATCGCCGTTCACGAAACACTCCAGTTGCAACAGAAAATCGCCGTAGCTCGCGTCGCTTTCGATCTGGCCTCTACCGTTGAGCACTTGCAGCTCGCCTTCCGATGTCACTTTGAACTCGCTGACTTCGGCGCGGTCGGTGTTCCAACCGGTGAGGTCTTTGCCGTTGAAGATTGATTGCGTGGAATGCGGCAACAGACGAATGTTGCGGAATGCGATCTTTCCTGTATTGTGCTGTAGGCCAATCTGACCGCGGAGTTTTGGGTTGGCGTCGGTGAACTCAGCGACGGCGACACCGTCGAGGTAGATTCTGACGAAGCCGCCGCGCATGACGACGTCGTAGGTGTGCCACTGCCCGTCCCACACGTCGAGCGGTTTGACGACGTCGTCTGCTGTGCGGTGCCGACCGACCGCAGAGCCCGTTGGGAACGGATTGCTGAGCGGGGCGATATTGATCTCGTAGCAGTCTCTGGTGACTTCTTCCGGTTCGGGTGACGTGCGCAGAAACAGCCCGCTGTTGGTTTTGGGCTCAGCTCGAAATTCGACATGTAAGTTGTAATCGGCAAATTCGCTGTTCGTGAGCAGAAGGCCGACTTCGCCTTCGCTCGCGCGGATTTCGCCGTCCTTGACGTGCCAATCAATGTCGCCCTGTTGTGCCCAACCAAACAGCGTCTCGCCGTCGAACAAAGAGATCCAACCATCGGTGATCTGCTGTGGCGTGAGCTGGTTGTGCTGGGCGAAGGCGTGTGGAATGTGCAAAAAAGTAACGAAGACGAAAGCAAGCAGACGCATGAGAATACCTCAGTAGCCAGACCGCCACGCGGTCCGCGGAAATGGGTGAGACGTCGGACCGCGTGGCAGTCTGACTAGGGATGGCCCTATTCTGCACGCGCGAGAGTCTCTCAGCAAGCAGTGATGATTTCCAATCGCACTTCGTACGGGAAACGCTCGGGTGGAGGCGCGCTGTTGGCTGCCGAGATCACCAGCCGATTGTGAATGGCCAGCAGTTGCGTGATGTCGGCAGGGCACGATTCATCGAATAGGACAGCCGACTCGTTGAGCGTCACGGTAATCGCTGGCGGCGCATTTTTGATCACCAAACGCACGCCTTCGTCCTCGGACAATTCCGCAGGCCAATTGAACTTCCGCGACCAGACGACTGTGTCCTCGCCGGATTCGCACTGCCAAGGGTGCCGCAGCCGGATGGTGTGGTGAGGAGTCGGGTGCTTAGACTCGCGAGCTTTGAACTCTTCATCCATGCTTCGTTCCCGCAATTTGCGCTCAGTCACCAAGAATGCTACTGCGGCACGAAGTTTCGGGTGACCGTCGCTTCGCGAATCTGACGCGTATCGCGATCGTAGACGCGGATCTTCGCCTGCACGGCGCGTAGAGGGCGGTCGTAGGGCGGGTAGGTCTCGCGCTCGATGGGGTCGTCGGGCCCATACAATGCATATCGTTGACCGCCCACACCCGTGGTAGGGAATTCTCGGGGAGTGTTTGGATCGTTATCGAGATCATACGGTTCTATGTCATCGATACCGTCTGTGCCTTCGTCGATGTTTCCATCAATGCCGGGATCCAGGACACCGTTGTTGTTGGTATCGAGCCAATCACCATCCTGATCGAGTCCATCATCTTCATAGTGGTACGGCCAGGTGTCGTAGACGATGAACTTGATGGGATTCGCGGCTGCCGTGAAATTAAGTTGTGATTTCAAATCTGGCACTCCGGCAAAGTGGGGTCGTGTGGGCTGAAGCCCAGTGGCGGGGTTCGGTGGCACCGACCTGATTGCACGCGCTTCCACGTAACCCAAATCCACGAACGCTCCTTGTCCGACCATATCATCGAGCACCGGTGGAGTCTCGTCGAACTCGTTGTTCAGATACGAAGTCTCCCACCCGTGATCGCTTGGCTCCAACACAAAGTCGCCCGCCTGATAAAGCGGAGCGCCAGGATCGTACACGCGCAGGTCGAACGCCAGCACATCGTTGAGCATGACGTCTTCGCCTTTGCGGTCGTCGCCAGGATTGTTTAAGCCGGGTTCGTCTGTCGGAGAATTGCTATTCACATCGGTCGGAGTATACGTGAACGCCGCGCCATTGCTGGGTTCGTCCCACTCGAACGGAAGACCGAAGGGATGCAACACAGGACGTACTGGGTTTCCATCGGCATTGAGAAGGAACTCAGGGAAGCTGTTTCGATTCGTGTTTGGATTGTTGCGAATTGCCGAAATATCAAGCGCGTGCGGGAAGAGATTGCGGAAATGAGCAAACCGATATTCACGCTTGGTCAAATCGGACAGCGTGTTGGGCACTCGGATGCTTCCCTCGCGCCGAAACGAAATGTCACTTAGCTGATAGTACACACGGTCTAAATCAATTGGTGTTTGCGGCGCGGTTGCACCGCCGATGTACGCCGGCAGATCTTGCACCCAAGGCGCGATTAGCAGCACCCGTCGATAGACGGTTCGCATGCCTGGTTCGCCAAGCGAGCCGTTGGCAGGGTTTTCAACCGCGTACCAGATCACTTCTGCGAGGTCGGACTCGATGGATTGCCAAACCCAGCGATTCGTCGCACCGTTCCACACCGGCATGCGTCCGACGAACGGTTCACTCTCGCTACGGACGGTAAGTGCCAGGATGTCATCGTAGTCGCCAAGAGCACTGCCCGAACTGCGGACCGTCGCGCGTTCCGTGCCATCGTCGCAGACTCCATCTCCGTCGTTGTCATCCCATTGCACGAGTCGGCCTGCATTGTCGCGTGGTACTAAGGATGTCTGGTGTTGCAGTCCCCATGGACTCGCGCTGTCATTTGGATCAGGCGCATCGATTTGCTGTAACGACACGAGAGCACTTGGGTTCTTGTCGGAGTACTCCCCTTCGATGAGTTCGAAGTAGCCATCGTCGTGATCGTCGGTAGGGAGTTTAGGTCGCACAGCGCAGGTGGCCCCGGCGAGATCTTTGAACAAGCGAGCCCGCGCCGACCGCAACTGGCCGCCCAACTCCATGCTCGCGCGGCGGTTGCGTACTCCCGCGCCGATATTGGCGAATAAGTTGACCACCGCTGCCATCATCACCAGCGTGACGGCCATGCTGATCAACATTTCGACTAAGGTGATGGCACGGGGTGCAGGCTGTGCGCCGCGCGTACTTTTGGTTGTGAGAAACATCATCGCTCTTGTGTTCCGAGGAGCATCAGCGGGCCCTGAACCGCTGGTCGGGTCTACGCTCTATTGCACCGCGCAGCGAGCGCAAAGTCAAGTTTGGCGTGGGTTTGCGCCAACGGGATGGTCCGCGGCTTGCCGCTGATTTTGCCGGAATTCACCGGTTGCGCTCAGAACTGTGCGATTCCGCTTCACGCCGCGCAAGACGGTACGGTGTTTTGCTACACCGCTGCGCAAGAAAAAACCGTCGACCGAAGTCGACGGTTGGTGGTTCAGTTTGTGCGTGGCTATCAGGAATTCGTTTCCCGCTAGGTGCCAAATTCTGGCCGGCGTCGACCGAGCTGGCCCTGGAGCCGCTGCACGATCGCGCTGTGCATCTGACTCACTCGGCTCTCGCTCAGGTCGAGTGTCGAGCCGATCTCTTTCATCGTCATTTCTTCATAGTAGTAGAGGATGATGATCAGTCGTTCATTGCGATTGAGACCTTTGGTCACCAAACGCATGAGATCGGATTTCTGAATTCGCTTGGTGGGGTCTTCGCCCTTCTTGTCCTCGAGAATGTCGATCTCACGGACGTCCTTGTAGCTGTCGGTCTCGTACCATTTCTTATTGAGGCTGATCAAGCCGACGGCATTGGCCTCCTGGATCATCTTCTCCAGTTCTGCGACGCTCATCTCGAGATGTGCGGCAAGTTCGATTTCCGTTGGTGAGCGGCCAAGTTCGGTTTCGAGCTTCTTTACTGCCACGTTGAGCTTGCTGGCTTTGGACCGCACCAGGCGAGGTACCCAGTCCATGCTGCGGAGTTCGTCGAGCATCGCACCGCGGATCCGCGGCACGCAGTAGGTCTCGAATTTGACGCCGCGTGACATGTCGTACGCTTTGATGGCATCCATGAGGCCAAACACGCCAGCGGAGATCAAATCGTCGAGTTCGACGCCATCGGGCAAACGTGACCAAATTCGTTCGCCGTTGTATTTCACAAGCGGTAGATAGCGTTCTACCAAGCGGTTCCGCAGCGAGCGATTGCCGGGATCTTTTTTATACTGATGCCAGACCTCGACGATTTCGTCTTGGACTTGTGTTTGAGTGGCAACGGTCGTAGCCATGCAATCCTCCGTGATGCGCTTGAATCTCTTACTGCAGCGCTAACGCGCCGAAGGTGTTTCAAGTGTTATTGCGAGATTCCGTTCTCGTTTTGGTTTCGAGTTTGTGTCGCGAGTTTCGGTTAAACCTCCCACCTCGAAATCGCGATTTATGCTGTTGTCTCCGCGGTAGATTCGCCTGCTGAGATCGATGCTAGTTCAACTTCAATCTTTGTGCGAACCGACTCGTCGACCGTCTGTGCAGCGATGATACCGACTAGCCAACCAACCGAACCGAGCACCACCATCCAGCAAACTGCGGCCATGACGGTGCCATCGATGCCGGCACCATCCTTGAGTCCGCGAAGCAAGACGACAACCATGCCGGTCAGTGCCATGACTGCGGAGTAGGAACGTGCCATTGGAAGGACTTGGCCAGGTATGGAAACGGACGACGGTCGACTGTTTGGCGTCAAACTTGCTGCAATCGCGCCATTTTAACGCGGGTTTGCAGGCTGTCGGACTGTCAATTGTTATCGGCTGAGCTAAGGTCATAGCTTTGTGTTTATTGTGATTTTTGTAAGGATTTTTCGAGAGCTGCCGCTGGCAAGCGGAATTGGTCGCGCGCTTCCGTTTGCGACGTTCTGCCAGTGACCGCTAGTGACGTACTCATCACTTCAGCCGCCAGCAACCGCATCGATTGGCGAAACTCGTCGTCGGCAACCTTTGTGATTCCTTGAGTCACTGAAGTGACGATGTCGGGGCGAGTCGCGATGCGAACCGCTGCAGCGACGCGAATGCCAAGGAATCGTCGACAGGTCGCTTCGAATCGTTTGGCGATCGTATTGGCAGCTTGAGCGTCGTGGCACTGATTGACGACTAGGCGCAGTTTGCCATCAACATCGCCCCAGGGCGAAAGCTTCACAGCCGCGTAGCTGTCCATCACGGCAACCGAGTCGTCAGTTGAGACTAGCAATATTTGCTGCGCCGCCTTCCAGAGTTGTTGTACCCAGGGGCTCATCCCACTTCCCGCGTCGAGAACCACGACATCCGCATGGGTGTGCAAAGATCTTAACTCATCGAGTAACCTTCGGATGGCCGCACGCCCCAGTTCAGGAGGAGTCTCGGCCGCCCAACGTCCGGGTAATAGCTGAATGCGATCGCCAATCGGCTGAAGCACCTCGACGGCCGAGCGGCTGCCGTCAAGAACGTCGGCCAAGCAGCCGCGGTCGTCCATTCCTAGCTGTGAGGCGATGTCGGGCTGCAGGGCGTGGGCATCTACCAGGACTGAGCGCTTGCCGAGTGCACTGATGCCCTGGACGAGTTCCGTCGCGACCGTTGAGGTGCCGACTCCGCCTTTGCCGCCACTGAGCACGACCAGTGGCACACCGGGGGCGAGCGCAGGGTGTTGATTCACCGTTTGACGAACAAGTTTGCGGAGTTGGTCAGCTTGGTCAGACATGCGTAGACGTGAGTTGCTAGGCGCTAGGCGCGGGTTGTCGGTTGGAGTCGGGTCGCCACGGGGTCCGAGTTCATCCGTGGTCGGTTAGTGTGTGCCCAAAATCATTTCTGCGAGTTCGCGTGATTGCGCGACACGAATGTCGTCGGGCACATTCTGACCATCAGTGAGATAGCCGATCGGGAGTCCGCTACTACGAGTGACCGAAAGCAGGTTGCCGTAGGCGGTTGCTTCATCGATTTTGGTCAGCAGCAGCGAAGTAGTGCCGACGGTGGCAAAACGCTCGGCGGTCGCCTTCAGGCTCCGCGCGCCGCCCACGGCGCTCAGCACCAAATGCACTTCGTCGGGCTCCGCCTCGGTAAGCATCGATTTCAGCTCTTGAATCTTTACTTCGTCGCGCGGACTACGTCCTGCGGTGTCCATCAAGATCAGGTCGAGGTCGCTCATACATGCGATCGCTTCTCGCATTTCGCGTGGTGTACTGACGATTTCCATCGGCAGGTCAATGATGTCGGCATACGTGCGGAGTTGCTCGACCGCAGCGATGCGGTAGGTATCGACGGTGATCAATCCGACGCGTTTGTTCTCGCGAAGTCGATAATTGGCGGCCAGCTTGGCGATGGTCGTTGTTTTGCCCACGCCTGTGGGGCCGACCAGTGCGACGACCTTGCCCTGCCCTGCAGCGGCTTCGATGGGACCGCTGGTGTTCAACTCTCCATCAAGCATGCGCACAAGCTCGTCTTTCACGACGGTGGGATTCGCAAGGTCCCATGTTGTCTGGCGTTGCAATCGTTCGATAAGTTGTTGAGCAATGTGCTCTTCAATATCCGACTCGATCATGTCGGTGTACGCCTGAAACATCGCGTCTGCCAGTTGCGGTGTCGGCGTGTGGTGAGAACGTTCACGGAACTGCTCGGCCAACATATGCAATTCGTCGAGCCCCTGCTCCGACTGTTGATGCAAGTGTTCGCGATAGCGGGCCCGATAATCGAGATCAACCGATGGCTCCGCAGCGATTGTGCTTGTGATCGGTTCTGGCTCTGCTGCAACGGTCGCGGCCATCTGCGCGGGGACCGCAACTTCGGACGAAGCCGCGATTTCAAATGCCTGTCCTTTGAACAGGCGGCTCAGCATGCCCGTATTCAGTTCCCGTGTGTGCAGCACCGTCGCCTCGGGACCGAGTTCTTTACGCACGAGATTAAGCGCCGCTTGCATCGTTTTGGCGCGAAAGGTCTTAATTTCCATGATGTCGAGTCACGACCCTCGAGTCGCGAGTTCCGAGTTTGATAACGGATGTCAGTTTTCTGGGTTGCAGACTCGCACGCGCGATCTGCGGCTCATTCCTAGGTGTCTGATGCCATGCCTAATGTGACAATTTGGGTGTCGCGGGTGACTTCGTTGAAGCTGAGCACGACGAGGCTTGAGAGTTGGTTTTCGGTGATTTGCTTCAACGCCGCGCGAATTTGTGGACTCACAAGGATGATCGGAGTGTGGTTGGCGGTCGTGAGTTTGGTGAGCTGGTCAGCAATCGCTTTGCATGTGGCTTCGATTGCCGGGGGCGACATTCGCACGAACAGACCGCGTTCGTTGTGCTCGAAGCCGGCGCGAATGCGATCTTCCATCGCCGGGTCTAGCGCTACCACGTGCAACTTGCCGTCCGCGTCGCGGTAGCGTGTGCAAATCTGCCGCGCCAGTCGATGGCGAACGTACTCGGAGAGCAGAATGGGGTCTTTCGTACGCGGCGCGTAGTCGCCGAGCGTTTCCAGAATGAGTCCCAACTGACGAATCGAGACTTGCTCGCGTAGGAGCAACTGCAGTACCCCCTGCACTTCTGCAAGCGACATCACGCTTGGGATTAATTCGTCAATGACGGCAGGCTGCGATTGTTTCAGTTCGTCGACCAAATGCTTGGTCGCGTCGCGCGTGAGGATTTCGTCTGCATGTCGACGACAGATTTCGGTGAGGTGCGTTGCCAGCACCGCGCCGGGTTCGACCACGGTGTAGCCAAGAATCTCGGCTTGGTCTTGCACTCCAGCGGCAATCCATCTCGCCTCGGTCCCAAACGCGGGATCCTTGGTCGCGATGCCTTCCACCTTACCGGTAGTCATTCCCGAGTCGATCGCTAGGAGGTAGCCGGGTTCGATTTGGTCCTGAGCGACCGGCATATCGGCGATCTTGATGCGGTAAGCGTTTGGATCGAGCCGCATGTTGTCGCGGATGCGGACCTTCGGCATGATGATGCCGATCTCACTAGCGACGCTCTGTCGCACGCGTTGTACCCGTTCGAGTAAGTCGCCTCCGCGCTTGGGATCGGCCAAGCGGATGAGCCCGACGCCGACCTCCACTTCCATCGGATCAACGGTTAAGTAGTCCTCGATGCGTTCC
>JANQQA010000248.1 GCA_028285205.1 Bythopirellula sp.
GGCAGCGCCGAACACCTCCACTTGCTGATCGAAGCGAAGAAGCTGGCGTTTGAAGATCGAGCGAAGTTCTATGCTGATCCGGATTTCTACGACGTGCCACTGGAATCGCTCCTCTCGGACGGTTACGCCTCGCGGCGGCGCACGCTGATTGATCCCGACACAGCTGCTCGAACGCTGACGGCGGGCAACCCGGCGTTGCAAGGTGGCGATACCGTTTATCTCACCACCGCCGACGGTGAGGGCAACATGGTTTCGCTCATCCAGAGCAACTACCACGGCCTTGGCTCAGGCGTCTGTCCCCCCGGACTTGGTTTCTGCTTGCAAGATCGCGGCGAGTTGTTCGACCTGACTCCCGGTCGGGCGAACAGCTACGCGCCTGGCAAACGCCCGTTCCACACGATCATTCCGGCCTTCCTGACCAAAGGCGGTGAGCCGGTGATGAGTTTCGGCGTGATGGGCGGCGATATGCAGCCACAGGGCCATGTGCAGATCCTCCTCAATCTGCTCGACTTCGACATGGGTCTGCAGGAGGCAGGCGACGCGCCGCGTGTGCGGCACCTTGGGTCTTCAACACCAACTGGTAAAGCTGCCGCTAAAAGCGGCGGGACAGTCGTCCTCGAATCCGACTTCAGCCCCGAAGTCAAAGCGAAGCTAATCCAAAAGGACCATAAGATCGGCGAAGGACGCGGTGGCTTTGGCGGCTACCAAGCCATCTGGCGCGACGCCAACAGTGGCGTGTATTTCGGCGCGACCGAGTCGCGCAAAGATGGCATAGCGCTGGGATACTAACGCCGAGGCCAATCCCATTCTTGCAACCTCGGCGCGGTCGGCATGCATCCCCCGACTGGGGTTTTGCAACACACGTCCGATCCGCCACGCGCGCCCGAAAAATCGGAGTGCTTTTTCGTCGCGGAGCATGTCTAGTTGTTTCACCGCAAGCACTTACAACATTCAGACCTCGAAAACCTAACTGACTTTTCGGAATCTGGTGCCCGAATGTGTCTCAAAAAGGAATTTCCGAGCCCGCCATAAGTCGTTGCTGAAAAGGAGTTTGCATGCGTGTCGAGTATTGACCGCCGTGTCCTAAAATTCCTCAGCCTGCGGAAACAGCCACTCGACGCATCGCGTCATCGCGTCGAATCAGTTCCTGCCAAGTTGCCAAAGAGCGTGTGACCTATTTCAAGGCACAGCTATTTTATTCGATGTAGTGGCCTAAATTCATCAACTATTCTTGGACCATCGAGGAGTGCTCTCATTTCGATTCAGAATACGAGTCGGCGAACGTTCCGATAGGAAAGTCTGCACCAAAGGGTCACTGCTGGACGAGCCAGCAGTGGCCCCCGGCATTTTGGTCCGTTGCGACTCGCGTAGCCATGGCACCTGGCTGGGAATTTCCTACACTACGTGTTAAGTTCCTATGTCGCGATATCCATCCAGGAAAGTACCCATACATGAAGAACCATACACTCTATCTGTTGCTGGCGATGATTCTTGCCACACCCGTCAGCGCCGAAGATTCGATCCGTGAATCGGTCGTGCAACTACATTTCACGCGACGGAATCCTGACTTCTATCGTCCTTGGACCAAGGCCAGTCCATCGGACGGATCGGCGAGCGGCGTGGTGATCGAGGGAAACCGCATCCTCACGAACGCTCACGTGGTGAGATACGCCAGCCAACTGTTCGTCCAGCTGAAGAAGGGGGGTGACCGACTGCCTGCGAAGGCGATCTCTGTGGACCCGCGAATGGACCTGGCCTTGGTGGAACTAGAAGATCCCGACGAGATGGCACATTTGCCGCACTTGGAGTTAAGTGATGAGCTTCCCGCCGTAAAGTCCACGGTCAACGCCTACGGCTACCCCATCGGTGGCAAGGACCTCTCTGTGACCGAGGGCATCGTCTCGCGGATTGAATACGAATCCTACTACTTCGAGGGCACCGGACTACGAATCCAAATCGATGCCGCCCTCAATTCTGGAAACAGCGGGGGACCGGCCGTTCAGAACGGCAAGATCGTGGGCCTGGTCTTTAGTCGTATCACCGAAGGGGAGAATATCGGTTACATCATTCCCACCGAAGAAATCGAACGCTTTCTCGACGATTCGTCTGATGGCACCTTCGATGGCAAACCCCTCTTGTTTCAAGAGTGCGCAACGCTTGAGAATCCATCGTTGCGAGGTTTTTTGACGCTGCCGAAAGACCAATCGGGTTTGGTGGTCGGCAAACCCTATCTTGAGAACGACGAGTATCCGCTGAAGCGGTGGGACGTGATCACTCACATCGGACCACACAACATCGACAATGAGGGGTACGTCGACGTCGCGGACGATTTGCGACTCAGCTTCCAGTACTACGTGCCGAAGTTGGCCAACGACGATCATGTTGAGCTAACCGTGTGGCGTGACGGGGCAGCAAAGCAAGTGAGCGTTCCCGTTTCACCGACACCGTCGCGTCTGATGCCGTATCTGATCCTGAAGTATCCTCGTTACTTCATTTATGGACCGCTGGTATTCAGCGCCGCCAACCACGAGATCGGCCAACGGATGGCCTCGAGCCAACGATGGGTCAGGTATCTCAGCTATACGCAAAACCCACTGATTGGCAGACTCTATGACCAACCGAAATTTGAAGGCGAGGAGCTAGTGTTCGTGTGTTCGCGGTTGTTTCCCCATCGAATTACCAAAGGCTACGGGGACCCCTCATTCGCTGTGGTCACGCATATGAACGACGAGCCCGTCAAGAACCTTCGACAGTTCGCGCTGCAGCTGAAGAACTGCCAAGACGACTTCATTCGGATTCGGATGATCGGCAGCGGTGAATCGTTGGTGTTTCAGCGCAGCGAAATCGAGGCCTCGACCGAAGAAATCCTCACCAACGAGGGCATCCGCTACCAGTGCTCAGCCGATCTGCGGGATGTCTGGGAATAGGCGTCGGGCACCCCACGGCGTAGCGCGCTTAACTTCGTCGTTGGAATTCATGCCTGACTGGAGCAAGGGCTAGTAAGGGCCACAGATGAACACGGATCAACGCAGATGCTCATCCGTGTGTATCCGTGTTCATCTGTGGCCATTTCGAACTGGTAGCCAATACGTCCATACTGCAGAACGACGGGCTTATCCAAACAGCTCGCCGATCACCTTCCCGCCGCCAGCAATCTTCATCGGACGGCCGTTGCCGGCGGTGTAGGTGGTTTTCAGTGAAATGCCCATGGCCTGGCAGATCGACGACATCAGGTCTTCCGCGCTGTAGGGTTCGGTCGTGACGCGAGTGCCATCTTCGTTGGTGGCGCCGATCACTTGGCCGCCTTCAATGCCTCCGCCCCCGGCGACCACGCTCCAGCTGCGGGCCCAGTGATCGCGGCCTGTGTTGCCGTTGATGCGCGGCGTGCGACCGAACTCACCCATGCAGAGCACCACGGTATTCTCCAGCAGTCCGCGTGCCGCGAGGTCTTCGACCAGCGCGCTCATTGCCTGATCGACTTCAGGCAGCTTTTGCTCCAGACGATTAAAGCAGTCTTGGTGCAGGTCCCAGCCGCCGGAGTTCACTTCCACAAACGGCACACCTGTTTCCACCAGGCGGCGTGCCATCAGGCAGCCGCGTCCAAAGCCGGTGTTGCCATACTTCTCACGCATCGTCTCGGGTTCGCTTTGTACCTTGAACGCGTCCATCTGACTGCTGGTCAGCAGCGACATCGTATTCTTGAGAACCTTGGCATGTTCGGCAGCTGCCGGTCCGCGGTTCTCGCGGATGAATCGCTTTTCGAGCAGGCCCAGCAGCTGCATGCGGTCCATCATGCGAGCTTCCTCGACGCTCGCCTGCGCGTTGCGCACCCGACCGTTGGAGTCGACCTGGAACGGGGCGTAGGCCATCCCCAGGAATCCTGGTCCAGCACTGTTGCCGCCGATCGACACAAACGGCGGGATCTCGAGCGCCTGCAGTTTGCTCTCAAACTCTTTGGCGATCACCGATCCGTAACTGGGATGTTCGACGTTGGGATTGGGCACAAAGCCCGTGTGCATGTAGTAACGTCCACGCTCGTGGTCGGCCTCACGCGTGCTCATCGAACGGATGATCGACAGATGATGCATTTGCTGTGCGACGTTGGGCAGCAGCTCGGTGATCTGCCCGGCGCCAGTGGTGCTGATCGGCTTGTGCGGTCCGCCGGTCGTCGCCCCAGGCTTCATGTCCCACATGTCGATCGTCGGCGGCGCGCCGCCCATCCACAACAAAATGCACGCCTTGTGATTGCTCTTGAGGGTCGCGGCGTTGGCGACCATCGATTGCGTGAGCGACCAGGCGGGCACGGCAAGCGCGGACGCGCCTGCAAGGTGCGAAAGGAAGTGCCGACGGGTCATGCCGTGGGGGGTGTCGAAGTGGTTCATGACAGTTGCATTGTAAAAGGTGAAGAGCGAAAGACGTTTAGTTCCCCTCCCTTGCAGGGAGAGGAAGATAATCAATGAATCAAAATAAACTCGTTACTGTTGAGCACGGCCCACCAAATGTCTTGCAAGGTGCCGACCACATCGCCCTTGCGCGAGGCGAGCAGTGTGTTGCAGACATTGATTTCTTCCTTGGAGGGCATGCGTGATAGTGCGGCCCGGTACAGGTATTGGATCTTCTCGCGGTTGGACAGGTCCCAATTGTTGGCCACCTGGTCGAGGAAACTGCCGCTGTCGGTGCTGCACGCGCGCCGCACCAGGTCGCCGTTCATCATCATCAGGGTTTGGGGAATCGAGCCGTTGAAGGTCGACGCCTCGCCGCCGTCGTCGGTGCCGAAGGCGGTACTGAACTGCTGCAGCCAGCGCTGGCGCATCGCATCGCGACGATCAGCGCCGAGCGTCTCGTCGGCTTGCGTTGCGGTGAGTAGCGACTCGTACAGCTGCTCGGCCTGCATCTGCCGCACGTAGAATCGGCTGAATTGCGGGGCGACGCCCAGTGTCGGATCGTCTTGGCGGTTCTTCTTGGTGACGCGACTGCTTAGCGAGTATGGCTCGCTGAGCACAATCCAGCGCATCAGCGACTTCAGGTCGAAGCCAGAGTCGCGGAACGCCATTCCTAGCTCGTCGAGCAGTTCCGGATGCGACGGTGGGTTGTGCGGCCCCATGTCGTGGATGGGTTTGGTGAATCCGTAGCCGAGGAAGTGGGACCACATCCGATTGACCATCGCGCGGTCGAACTCCCGCGACTCGACAATCAAGCGAGCGAGTTCCTGGCGGCGATCAACGTGTTCCAGGTAGCCGCTGTTGCCGAACTCGGAGTTGCGATCCGCCAGCACATCTTCCAGTGCCGTGCCATCGATGAACACCGGATAGGCAACTTCAACCTGGCCATTGCGTAGCTCGTAATAGATCGGTGCTTCCGAGACTTGCTGGGCATCGCGATCGACCAGCTGGCCATTGCGCTCTTCGAGGAAGATCTCGCTGCGGGCGTCGCGGTAGAGCATGCGACCTTCGCCGGCGTAGTCGCGATTAACGAGATAGCCCAACCGTCGGTTATCGTTGTTGGGATCTTGTTCGCGTTCGGTTCTTGTCTGCCGAAAGAAGGCGTTCATTTCCCAGAATTGATTCTGGCGATACTCGTTGAAGGGATGGTTGTGGCATTGCGTGCACTGGACGGCCATGCCCAAGAAGATCTCAGCCGTCTTGGCGGTTGCTTGGATGCCGCCTTCTTCCATCTTCTCGATCAAAAAATTGACGGCACCGTTGTACTTGTCTTCGCTACTGTTGTTGTCGGGCTGCGCGGCGCCAGTGGCGGTGAGCAGTTCGGTGGTGAGCACGTCATAGGGTTTGGCCGCGGAGAGCGCCTGCCGGAGATAATCGCCCATGCCCGTGCGACTGGTGAGCGAGCGGCGCTGCTGCCCGCCAGTCCGTCCGATGAGCGTGTTCGTCCAGATGGCCGTCCAATGCTCGACGAAAGCATCTTGGTACTCGCTGCCTAGCAACCGCGTGACTAACTCCTGCTTGCGGTAGCGCGGCTTGCCGCCGAGGAACTCATCAAGTTCTGCCACGGTCGGCACACGGCCAATCAGGTCGAGGTACACACGTCGGCACCACTCCGCGTCGGTCGCCGGGGGCGATGGACGGAGATCGTTGTCATTCCACGCGGTGCGGATCTTTTCATCAATCAGACTCACCACCGCCTCATGGGACGAGTCAGAGCCAGACGTCGGCTCCGTGGCCTTGAGGCCCCGCTCATGGGCTAGCCAGCAGAACATCGCTAGCAACCAGGTCAGACCTCGTGAATGAGCCATGCGAATCATCGGCACGATCCTGCTGTGGAAGAGTGTGGCGAAACGCGCTTGCTCGCCAGTTCCATTCTAAGGCCTCCACTGCCCGATGCGAAAACCTAGAGGCGCTTCCATTGAACCTTGTCATCAAGGCACGAGTTGCGATCCAACAGCGATTTTCTAGATTTTTTCTCGGGAAGCTTGGGCGACCATCATGGTGGTGTATCGAAATAGAACAAATGTTCGATTATGCAACACACCAAATAAAACAGGCGAGCCAGGATGCACATTTACTGGCCTCCTGACTCGCCTGTTTCTGGGACCTACGACAACAACAATTGACGGCCTTATGGGGAGGGACAAGCCGTCAAAAGTTGTTGCCTCTTCTGTAGTTAGGCCCTTTTCTCAATGCCTCTTCTGAACCGACCCCAGTTTGGTAAGTCTCTTCTCTGTTCCAGCCCAGTCATGTGTTCCAAGCACTTCTAAGCTGCACTGAATGCCAGTTACGACTACATTGTTTGCAAAGGGCATGCCAAAACCGATAAACGCGAAACCGCGAGCGTCGTCAACCGATGCGGCGCGAACTTCATGCCCTACACCGCGCCGGAACGCCGTGTGACAATAGGCCGGACGGACACGGCAATCGTCACGTGACCGAGTGGTTCTAACCGGAGTGGACGCGAGTGAGTCAACAGCCAGGCGGCTATCCGAAGATTGCTCAACTACGGACCGTCGGTGAGTTGCGCCGTCGGTTAGAGGAACTGGGCGTCGCGCTTCCGATCGATGACGAGATCTGCACCGCTGAGGCCGGCTCGCCGTTGGCCCAGCCGCTTGAAGTGGGCGGCTTTCAGGTCGGCAATCGGTGGTGCATCCATCCGATGGAGGGCTGGGACGCCAACACCGATGGCAGCCCCAGCGCGCTGACGCTGCGGCGTTGGCGGCGATTTGGACTCAGCGGCGCCAAGCTCATCTGGGGTGGCGAGGCGGCCGCGGTGCAACCCGACGGGCGGGCGAACCCGAATCAAACCCTGGCGACGGCTGATAATCGTGGTGGACTAGCGGCGCTGCTGGGCGAGTTGCGAGCTGGACACTTGGAGCAATGCGGTTCGCTGGACGGCCTGCTCGTTGGGCTGCAGCTCACGCATTCGGGACGGTTCTGCAAGCCGCATGATCAAAAGCGATTCGAGCCGCGGATTGCCTATCATCATCCGCTACTCGACGAGAAGTTCGGTATCGATCCCAACGATGACTTAGTCGTCTGGACCGACGGTGAACTGGAAACGCTCATCGACAATTACGTCACAGCGGCTAGGCAAGCCCATGAAATCGGCTTTCAGTTTGTCGACATCAAAGCGTGTCATGGTTACTTGCTGCACGAGTTTCTGAGTGCTCGTTGTCGCCCAGGTAGATTTGGGGGAGATCTGCAAGGCAGAAGTCGGTTGTTGCGCGAGATCATTCGCCGCGTTCGCGATGATGTTCCCAGTTTGCAGATTGGCGTACGGCTCAGCGTGTTCGACATCGTGCCGTATCAGACGAGTCGTGAAACGGGCCAGCCGATGGATTTTGCTGAGCAGCTGCCCTACGAGTTGGGCTTCGGCGTCGATCGCGATGATCCATTGAAGTACGACCTCGAAGAACCACTTGAGTTGATTCGCATGTTGGTCGATGGCGGAGTTACGCTGCTGAACATCAGCTGCGGCAGCCCTTACTACAATCCGCACATTCAACGCCCCGCGATTTTCCCACCGAGCGACGGCTACCTGCCGCCCGAGGACCCGCTGGTGGGCGTATGGCGGCTACTGGACGTGGTGCGTCAGTGCAAGGCCGCCAGCGGCGACGTACCGCTGGTCGGCAGTGGCTATTCGTACCTGCAGGATTATCTGCCGCATGTCGCGCAGGCGGCGGTCCGCGAGGGGTGGGTCGACTTCGTGGGACTGGGCCGGATGGTGCTGAGCTATCCCGAGCTGCCGCACGATGTGCTAACACACGGCCGACTGGAGCGCAAACTGGTCTGCCGCACGTTCAGCGACTGCACGACAGCTCCGCGACACGGCATCGTTTCGGGCTGCTATCCGCTCGATGCGCACTACAAACAGCTGCCCGAGCGGCAAGAGCTGGTGCAAATCAAACAGGCGTTGGATTAGGTAGCTTCGACGTTGCTCTTGTCGGCCTTCGCGCGCCACGTCATGACGCCAATCACCAGCATCGCAATCGCACCCAAGAGATATTCGAGTTGGTGCGCGACTGCCACGGCCACCAGATTGCGGTCGGACTCGAACGTGGGGCGGCGTTCCTCGATGGGGATAGTGTTTGCCACCGAGATGACAGCGAAGACAACCACAATCATCAGCAACCAGAGCACCACGCAGGCGATCAGCGCCCACTTGAGGATTCGCCGCGGCGGTAAGGGATGCTCCCGCCGATGATTAATCGTCGCCACGACGACGCCCGCGATCGCGCCAAACCACCAAGAGGCGCCGATTCCCCAGACCAACGCCAGCACCCACGGGTTCTCGCTCTCCACGACCTTCGGATGATGATCCGGCAAGAAATAGGCGACGGCCACGTTTGCGGTGACCATGTCGATACAAATCCCCAGCACACAGGCAAGCAGCGTCGTGCCAAGGACGATTGTCAGGTAGCGGCGAGTCGGCAGGGACATGCCGTATTATACGCAAGTTGATGCGAGACGTACTTCTGGCAGCAGCGTGAATTAGGTACCCGCGTCATGGCATCACTGTGATTTGCTTCGGCCATCTGCAGGTGTCGTCCGCGGCAAAATGCGGCGGACATGCCGCCTAACTCAGCGGATACGCAATCAGCCGGGTGGGTGCCAGGCACATCTAGCGTAAATCTCGACCGACCTTCCAGCGAAACGGCCTGCTCACGCGATTTCAAAAATATCGCGATTCTCCTTCGCGTACCTGTCAGCCATCTGCCAGACCGCTTGACTGTCCCAAGGCCACAGCAGATCGATTTCTATCCCGCCTTCTTCACGCCAATTTTCCATGCATTCTTGCCGCTTGTCTTGAGAGAGCTGTGGATCAGCAAACGGAAACGAGGCAACGACTTCCCGGAGAATACGAGCAGCGTCGGATGCTCCGATGGCGTCGTACGCTTGAGCGAACGATTCGTACGGTGGCTGATCCTCAAAGTCTTGTTCGAAAAAAAAGACAAGCCCTCCGTTGTCGATGATTCCTTGAGCCGTAGTGATCGTGATTATTGTCTGAAGTTCGATCGACAATTTCGACTTGTCACGATTGTGCTTCTCAAACTGCTCGAAAGAGAACTTGTAAGCTCTGTCAAAGTCTGGTGTACCGGACAAGCGGTAGCCCCCTTTAGCTCAGTTACTCACCCTACGAGCGCCCCTCACACATCCTTGTCATCAATCCAAGACATCAGCTTCCGCAGCTCCTTGCCGACGACTTCGACTGGGTGGTTGCGTTCGATGCGGCGGCGGGCTTTGAAGGCAGGGGCGCCGGCCTTGTTTTCCAGGATCCAGTTGCGGGCGAAGGTGCCGTCTTGGATTTCGGTGAGGATCTTCTTCATCTCGGCTTTGGTCTCCTCGGTCACCACGCGCGGACCGCTGCTGTAATCGCCATACTCGGCGGTGTTGGAAACGCTGTAACGCATGTAGTTCAGACCGCCCTGATAGAACAGGTCGACGATCAGCTTCAGCTCGTGCATGCACTCGAAATAGGCCATTTCCGGCTGATAACCGGCTTCGACCAAGGTTTCGAAGCCGGCTTTCACCAGCTCCGCCGCACCACCGCACAAGACCGCCTGCTCGCCGAACAGGTCGGTCTCAGTCTCTTCAGCGAAAGTAGTGCGAATTACCCCACCACGGGTGCAGCCGATACCCTTGGCGTAAGCCAGGCCAATCTTAAATGTGTCGTCGCTGGCGTCGTCGCTCAGCGCGATCAGGCCGGGGACACCGCCGCCGGAAACAAATTCGCTACGCACCAGGTGGCCAGGTCCCTTGGGCGCTACCAGCAGCAAGTCCACGCCCTTGGGAGCCTCGACTTGGCCGAAGTGCACGTTGAACCCGTGCGAACACATTAGCACGTTGCCGGGCTCCAGATTGTCGCGGACGTGGTCGCGGTAGACGTCTGCCTGCACTTCGTCGGGGAGCAGAATGTTGAGGATGTCGGCCTGCTTGGCTGCTTCGGCGGCGGAGACCGGCTCGAAGCCGTGACTGACGGCCAACTCGTAGTTCGGCCCGCCGGGGCGCTGACCGACGATGACGTTGACGCCGCTTTCCTTGAGGTTTTGCGCGTGAGCGTGGCCCTGCGAGCCGTAACCGAGAATTCCGACGGTCTTCCCCTCAAGGGCTTTCAGGTCGGCGTCTTTGTCGTAGTAGATGGTGGCTGCCATGGTGGGGACTCCGTATTGTCTTGCAAGAAGGCCTCACGCAGAGTCGCGGAGACGCTGAGAGTTATCGAGTGTTTTCTGAATCTAACTTGGAAGCGGTGTGCCACGAGAATGAGTTAACTTGTCAATCTCGTGTAACAGCCTCTTGGGTGATGGACGTTATCGACGACGACTCGTCGGTTGGTTGCACACTGCGGACCATCGCGATGCGGCCGGTGCGTACGAGCTCGACGATACCGAAGGGGCGCATCAGGTCGATGAATGCTTCGATCTTTTTCTCTTGGCCCGAGATTTCGACGACTACCTGATCAGGCGAAACATCGACGACGCGACCGCGGAAGATCTGACAAAGTTCGCGGATCTCCGAACGGCGACCGTTGCAGTTGACTTTGATCAGCATCAAATCGCGTTCGACAAACTGCTTGGCGCTAATGTCGTCGACGCGGACGACGGTGACGATTTTCTCCAGCTGCTTGCGAACCTGATCGAGCACCGCGTCGTCGCCAACGACCACGAACGTCATCCGCGACAGATTCGGGTCTTCGGTCTCGCCGACGGCGAGGCTATCGATGTTGTATCCGCGTGAGGCGAACATCCCGGCGACATGGGCCAGCACACCTGGCACGTTCTGCACGAGGGCAGAAAGAACGTGACGCATAGTAGACGACTCCCGATGAGCATAAATCGGTGGAAAGTAAGCTAGTGATGATAATCTGAGGTTTGTCGGGCTACAACCGGGCGGCAGCTTCGCGCGACTGACAATCTGCGTTCCGCGGCCCGTAAACGGCCCATGACGACGCCTCAGTCACCCCGAGATGGTGATTCGGCAATCCGGCGTTGGTCTTCCGTTCTTGCAGCTGCCACAGCTATCGACTCTCAGCCGTCCCGGTCGCCCCTGCTTGCCCCTAGGTCGGCCCGTTGCTACGCTGAACGGTTTTGCCACTCCCTCCCGACGACAGCAGGGTCTTTACGAATGTCTCAGACTGCTGCTTCTCGACCCCCTGGCAGCGAACTCGCGTCACAGAACGGCTCCGCGGCCCCAGCGATTCGCATTCGCGGGGCACGCACGCACAACCTGCAAAACGTCGACCTGCAGATCCCTCAGAATCAACTGGTGGTGATCACAGGACTCAGCGGCTCGGGGAAAAGTTCGCTGGCATTCGACACGCTGCTGGCTGAGGGACAGCGGCAGTATATCGAGAGCCTGTCGGTCTATTCACGGCAGTTTTTCAATCAGCTTCAGCGTCCTGACGTTGATACGATCGAAGGCCTGCAGCCGACGATCGCCATCGACCAGAATCCAACCACCAACAATCCCCGCAGCACGGTCGCGACGGTCACGGAGATTTACGACTTTCTGCGCGTGCTTATGGCACGCGTCGGCGAAGTGGCCTGCCCCGATTGCGGAACGGCCATCGCGCAACAAACGCCCAGCGAGATTCAGTCGGCGATCGAGCAGTTTGATCTCGGCACGAAGGTCATGATCCTGGCCCCGATCGTGCGCGGACGCAAAGGCAAGCATCAAGAGGTGATGGAGCGTATCCGCAGCGAGGGCTTCGTCCGCGTGCGGATCGACGGCGAGGCGTACGAGTTGGAGCACGCACCCGAACTCAAGGCGCGCCAGCTGCACGACATCGACGCGGTTGTCGATCGCGTTGTGATTCGCGAGGGTCTGGAGAATCGTCTGGCCGAGTCGGTCCGACTGGCGCTGAAGCACGGCGAAGGCGCACTGCGGATCAGCTACCTCACGCCGGAGGCGAAAGCAGCCAATGGCAAAGGCGCTGGATGGGAGGAACGCGTCTTCAGTACGCAGTACGCTTGCCCCGACTGCAAACGGAGCTTGGCGGAAGTCGAGCCCCGCACATTCAGCTTCAACAGTCCTTACGGAGCGTGTCGGAGTTGCGATGGGCTGGCGGCGCGCGAAGGATTCGATCCGGAGCTGGTGCTGCCAGACTTGAGCTTGTCGCTGGGCGAGGGGGCGGTCGCACCTTGGCGAGGCGCGACGACTGCGGCGCGCAGTAAGCAGAAGAAGCTGCTTGCCGACTTCCTGGCACAGGCGAAACTCGACTGGGAAACGCCGCTGGAAGCATGGGCCGACGCGGCACGGACGCAGTTGTTAGGGGGCGACGGAGGCAAATTCCTCGGTTTGCTTACTCATCTGGAGATGGACTATGCCAAAGCCAAACGCGACACGGTGCGGCAGCGACTAGAGGAGTTTCGTTCGCACGTGCCGTGCGCCGACTGCGGCGGTTCGCGTTTGCAGCCCGAGGCACGCGCGTGTCGATTGGCGGGGAAGGCGATCCACGAAATCACCGCCTTGCCGATTGAGGAGTCGCACGAGTTCTTTCCCGGTTTGGAGTTTGACCCGACCGAGGAAGCAATCGCCGAGCCACTCGTCGCGGAGATTCTCAAGCGATTGGAATTCTTGCGTCAAGTGGGCGTCGATTACCTGACGCTTGATCGTGCCGCCGATTCGCTCAGCGGTGGCGAGATGCAACGCGTCCGACTAGCGACCGGCATCGGCTCGGGACTGGTCGGGGTGCTGTACATTCTCGACGAACCATCCATCGGCCTGCATCCCCGCGACAACGCGCGGCTAATCGAGTCGCTGCGTGATCTGCAGCAACAAGGCAACACGGTGTTGGTGGTGGAACACGACGAAGCCGTGATGCGAGAGGCCGATTGGCTGATCGACATCGGTCCCGGTGCAGGCACGCGCGGCGGAAAGATTGTGGCCGAAGGAACACCTGACGAGGTCTCGGGCAACTCGGCTTCGCTAACCGGCGACTACCTGTCGCGTCGGCAGCAGATCGAAGTGCCGCCCAAGCGCCGTCGCGTGGCCAAGAGTCGCATGTTGCAGCTGGAAGGCGCGTCACTCAACAATCTGCAGCACGTCGACGTCGATTTCCCGCTCGGCACGCTCACGTGCGTCGCTGGAGTGAGCGGATCGGGAAAGAGTTCGCTGGTGATCGACACGCTCGCGCGAGCGCTGGCGCGTAAGCTCAATGGTGCCATCGCCCGTCCGGGACCCTATCAGGCGCTGCGAGGCACCGCCAAGCTCGACCGCCTGATTCATGTCGATCAATCGCCGATCGGTCGCACGCCACGATCCAACCCAGCAACCTACACAGGCATTTTCGACGAAATCCGTCGCGTGTTCACCGGCACCAAGCACGCCAAGCAGCTGGGCTACAAATTGGGACGCTTCAGCTTCAATACCAAGGGCGGTCGGTGCGAAGAGTGCCAAGGGCAGGGCGTGCAGCGGATTGAGATGCGATTCCTGCCCGACCTATTTGTGAGTTGCTCGGTCTGCCAGGGGCGACAGTTCAATCGGCAGACGCTCGCCGTCCGTTATCGCGACAAGTCGATCGCCGACGTGCTCGCGATGGGCATCGACGAAGCCGCCGGATTCTTCGAGAACCACACGACCATCCACAAGATGCTCACCAGCCTGGTCGACGTGGGGCTGGGCTACCTAACGGTCGGACAGCGCTCAACGACGCTCTCCGGTGGCGAAGCGCAGCGCATCAAACTGGCCGCCGAACTAGGCCGACCAGCGCCCGGCAAGACCCTCTACATTCTCGACGAACCCACCACCGGCTTGCACACCGACGACATCCGTCGGTTGCTGGGCGTGCTGCAGCAACTGGTCGAACTGGGCCACACGGTCCTGGTGATCGAACACAACCTCGACGTGATCAAGACCGCCGATTGGGTCATTGATCTTGGCCCCGAAGGTGGTGGCGGAGGCGGTCGAATTCTCGCTACCGGCACGCCCGAAGAGATTGCCCAGTGCGAGGAAAGCCACACCGGGCAGTGGCTGCAAAGCGTACTCGGTTAGCCGTGGCATCGAGATTCTATTTCTGCAGGCTGACCGATTGGGGTACAATTGAGGAGTTGCTCCTCGACTTCCAGGTGATTCACTGATGGCGACCGTTCTGCTTGAAGACCATGCTCAGATCGAAATCCCCACGATTCGCAATTTGGCGGAGTTTCGAACCTGGGCGCTTTCCGATGTTTTCCCACAGCGTGGGCGGATTGACTACATAGGCGGACGAATCGAGATCGATATGTCACCAGAAGATTACTACACGCACGGAACACTGAAGAGCCGAGTAGCTCGTGCAATCGGTGATCGCGTTGATGAGCTCGACCTCGGCGATATTCTCATTGCGGAAACGCGGATCTCTGATGTCCCTGCTGACTTATCCGCCGAGCCGGACATGGTGGTCATTTCGTATCAAACCTTCGACGACGGTAAAGCGCGACTCGTTCCCAAGGCATCACGCGAAGCCGACCGGTACGTGGAAGTGGAGGGCAGCCCCGATCTGATTGTCGAAATAGTTAGCGACAGCTCCGTGCAGAAGGACACCGAGCGTTTGCCGGTCGCCTACTACCAGGCTGGCGTTCGCGAGTATTGGCTGATCGATGCCCGCAGTCCGCAGGAGTTGTCGTTTCAGATTCTGCGTCGCGGAGAAACCGCCTTCGAGGCAACGCCTCTGGAAACCGATGGCTACCAACGCTGCGAGGTACTCGACGCGTGGTACTTGCTCGAGCGAACGCGCCATCCGCGTGGACATTGGATCTACGAGCTCAAATCAAGGCAACGCGATTCTCAGTAAGCCGTTCCATGTCTAACCGCCGCGTCGCGCCCGGTCCGCCCTTTCGTTGGCTCGATATGCAGACCGTCCGCGAATTTGCGGGCAACCCGCTCGACTTCGTCGATCGCATGGTTCGCGAATACGGCCCCGTCGTGCGTCTTCGACTGGGCATTCAGCCAGCGCTGTTGGTGGCGGCGCCCGCTTTGGTTCACGAGATCTTAGTGACCAAGCATCACTCGTTCGCCAAAGAGCCACGGGCCAAGCGGATCATTCGCGATATGGCAGGGGCTGGCACGATTGCTAGCGAGGGCGACATCTGGTTCCGCCATCGACGAATCATCCAGAAGGGCTTCGCGCCCGAGCGGATGGAAAACTACGCCGAAGTGATCGTCGAGCACGCCACCCGTCGAGTGACGAAATGGGCTGATGGTGCAACGATCGACGTGACGGCCGAAATGGCAGCTATGTCGTTGGAAATCGTTGCCAAATCGATGCTGGGGATAGAGCTAACCGGTCGTGCCGCCTCAATCCATGAGCACGCAAACAACTTGTCACAGGCAGCTTTGGAAGAGTTCGCAGCGATCGCACCGCTCCCCGATTGGTTGCCCATCCCCAGCAAGCGACGCAAGCGTGCATCGTTTCGAGCGCTTGAGCAACTGATTCAATCGGTCATCGATCAGCGGCGCCAGAGCGAGACCGATCACGGCGACATGCTTTCCATTCTGCTCTCCGCGACGGATGAGTCTCCAGACGGTCAGCTGTTGACCGACCGCCAAGCAATCGACGAGACGCTGACGCTTTTGCATGCGGGGTACGATAGCACCGCTGCGGCTCTCGCTTGGACATGGTATTTGCTGGCCAGGCATCCAGAATGGGCAGCAGCGGCCCGCGACGAGGCCGATCACGTATTGGGCACTCGCCCAGCCAAGCTTAGTGACTTGGACGCGCTGGAAACCTGTCAGCAGATCGTGAAAGAAACGCTGCGACTCTATCCGCCAGCTTGGATGATGATGGTCCGACACGCCGTCGAGAATGTGACGATCGGCGACTTCGACGTCGCGCGCGGCACATGGATCTATCTCTCGCCATGGGCGACCCATCGAAGCGAGCGCTACTTTCCCGCGCCGCTAACATTCGACCCCGACAGGTTTTCTGCCGAGCGGATCGACGAGATTCCTGAGCACGCCTATTTCCCGTTCGGACTCGGTCCACATCGCTGCGTGGGCGAACGATTGGCAATGGTCGAAATGATCCTCACGCTGGCCACCGTTTCGCAACAGTGCCGACTGCACCTGGTCGACGAGCACCAGCGGGTCGATGTCGAACTACACACGGCAATCCGTCCGCAGGGGCGGCTACCGATGCGAATGGAAACGCATCGAAAATAAAAACACCCGCCGCAAGAACGACTTGCGACGGGCGATGCGTCGAAAAAAAGCCAGGATGATAGATTGCTCAAGATCGACGACTGATTCACTGTTGCGTCGAGTAAACTGCACCCGACCAAGGAGATGGCAACTGGGTGATGTACAACGTGGATCTAATCGTTAAAGCAACTCCAAGAAATAAAGATTATGAAATCCCTCTCCGACAGGCCCGACAACCTAAACTCTGTCACGCAGCTACCTGCAAAATTAAGCTTACCACGCTCAGACTAATGCTGCCGGCAGCGGAAGTCAAAGCAATTAGTAGCCGTATCGTACTGGGTTAATAACCCCAAATTCAATTGGTTTACCAAAGAACTGAAGCACCATGATTTCAACCGTAAAGCAGGGCCTTGAACCCATCACGAACACGGAAAAAAATCTGCTTCCAGGAGGCAATTCCGCCGCGAAATCGACCTAAGTGCAACGTTCAAAGACAGTTGCGATCCCTTGACCGATGCCAATGCACATCGTGGCCAAGCCAAGGTTTGCGTCGCTTGCCAGCATGGCATGAATCAGCGTGGTCGAGATACGTGCACCGCTGGCACCCAACGGGTGCCCGATCGCGATGGCCCCGCCGCGCACATTCACCCGATCTTCATCAAATCTTAACATTTGGATGCAGGCCAGTGCCTGCGAAGCGAAGGCTTCATTCAGTTCGATCACATCGATATCGGCCATCTCGACGCCTGCGCGTTTCAGGGCTTTCTTGGTGGCCGGCACGGGCCCGGTCCCCATCACCGACGGGTCGACGCCGGCGACCGCCGTCGCGCGGATTTTGACAAGTGGCTTCAGCCCCAATTCCTTGGCCTTCTCTTCGCTCATGACCAGGAGAGCCGCAGCGCCGTCGTTCAGCGGCGAACTGTTTCCAGCCGTCACGGTTCCCATACCAGGCATGAACGCCGGCTTGAGTGCAGCAAGCGATTCCAGGGTGCCGTCCGGCCGGATGCACTGGTCGGTGGTGACAAGCGTGCGCTCACCAGCTTCGTTGCGTCCCCACACCGGGATGATCTCATTGTTGAATTCGTTTGCCGCGGTTGCGGCGGCGGCCTTCTGGTGGCTGGCCAATGCGAACTCATCTTGGGCTTCACGACTTATCCCTTGCGACTGCGCGAGAAACTCGGCCGTGAATCCCATGTGCAGCGCGCCCTTGCTGGTGACGTGAAACAGCTTGGGATTAAAGTCGACGCCGGTGTCCATCGGGATGTGCTGCATGTGCTCTAACCCGCCAACGATTTGCACATCTTCGCCGCCGGCGGCGATGGAATGGCTGGCTTGATTGAGCGCCTGCAAGCTACTGCCGCACAACCGATTAATCGTCGCTCCGCCGGTGCTGCTGGGCAGTCCGGCCATCAGCGAAACGATCCGCGCGACGTTGAATCCTTGCTCCTTGTACTGTTGGGTGTTGCCGAGGACGACATCTTCGATTTCCGTTGGATCGATGCCAGTGCGATCAACCAGCCCCTTGACGACTGCCACAGCCAAATCGTCGGAGCGCACGTCGCGAAAGACGCCCTTCTCCGGATGCGATCGTCCGATCGGAGTCCGGCAACAATCAACAACGACAGCAGATTTCATGGGTGTTTTCCTTTGCTCGGCACATTCGTCTGATCGTGCCTACTCGTAGAATTTCTTGTCCGACTTGGCCCGCTCCAGCAACATGTCCGTCGGCTGATAGCGTTTTCCCAGTTCGGCGTACGGTTTGAGTTTCTCAACAATCGTCGCTGTCCCTAAGCTATCGGCCCAACAGAATATTCCGCCTCGGAAGGGCGGGAAGCCGATGCCGTAGATCAAACCCAAATCGACATCGCGCACGTCCGTGACGATACCGTCTTCAATCAATCGGGTCGCTTCCAACAGCATTGGCAGGAACAACCGATCGACCACGTCGATATCCGCCTGGGCCGTGCCCATTGCCGACTGGATGATTTGTTGAGCCGCTTCGCTGGGCTGCGGTTTCTTTCGGCCTTTGCTGTCAGCGGTGTAATCGAAGAAACCTTTGCCGTTCTTTTTGCCGAGTCGATCGGCGGCAAGCATCGCAGGCAGAATTTTGGACGGCTCGACGCGATCGGGAAACGCGGCTGACATCACTTCGCCCGCATGAACCGCGACGTCGAGCCCTACCGTGTCGTACAACGTGACTGGCCCCATCGGCATACCAAACCTGGTCGCGGCGCGGTCGACTTCTTTGATCGATGCGCCCGCCTCAAGCAGCAACAGGGCTTCGTTCATGTACGGCATCAACACGCGATTGACGAGGAATCCTGGGCCATCGCGCATGACGATCGGTGATTTCTTGATCCGCTTCGCGTAAGCAACCGCCGTCGCGATGGTCTCTTCGCTCGTCTGCTCGCCGCAGATTACCTCCACCAACGGCATGCTTCGCACGGGATTGAAAAAGTGCAGACCGCAGAACCGGTCGGGATGCTTCAGGCCTTTGGCCAGCTCAGTGATCGGAATGGTCGACGTGTTCGAACAGAGGATCGCCTGCTCGCCTAGCTGTGGTTCCAACCGAGCGAACAGGTCGCGCTTCGCGTCGGCATTCTCAAAGATCGCTTCGATTACGATGTCGGCCGCCGCAAGTTCGCTATCACTCAGGGTGCCGTTCACCAGCGGTGCAAAGTCCAGCGCGCGTTGGATGTCCGGTCCGCGAGTCTTCCTGTTGAAGCTGACCTCGCTGATGGTGCCCTGGACGCCGCGCGCGACCGACTCAGGCGAGGCGTCGCCGAGAGCGACGGGGATCTTACGTTTCACGTTCGCGGCAGCGATCCCCTGGCCCATGATCCCCGCGCCGATGACTGATGCCGAGTTGATCTCGCGCGGCTTCAAGTCTTTGTTGCCCGACTCGGGTACGTAGGGCTTCTTGTTACGATCGGTCAGGAAGAAAACATTGAGCAGCGCGCGGTTGACGGTTGACCCGAACAGTTTGACGAACTCTTCGGTCTCCAGTTGGCAGGCCGATTGCTCGTCTAGTCCAGCGCCGCCGAGCATAACTTCCAACGCTGCCAAGGGAGCGGGGTAGTGCCCCTTCGTCTGACCCTGGATGTAAGCGCTGGCGGTAGCGCCTAGGAAGCCAAGTTCCGTCTCACTGATCGTGATCGGCCCCGACCATCGCTGACGGTCGGTGAGATAGTCGTTCGACTCCTGCTCAGATCGGATCATCGCGATCGCCGTGTCCAGCAGCATGTCGGGCGCGGCAACCTCCGCCAGTCCCATCGCAAGTGCTGCTTCCGTGTCGACTGATTCGCCGCCAGTAACCAGTTCCACGCCATTGCTCAGTCCCACGATGCGCGGCGTGCGCACGGTGCCTCCCCAGCCTGGAAACAACCCAAGTTTGACTTCCGGAAAGCCGAAACTGGTCGCCTCGTTGCGGGCCATGATGCGGCGATCGCACCAGATTGCCAGTTCTGCACCGCCGCCAACGCACAGGCCATCGATAGCAGCGATGGTCACGAACGAGCACTGAGAAAGCCGTCGGAACAGCTGCCGTCCATGCTGGACGACTTTGGCGACCGCCTCGTCGGGTTGGTCCACATCGGCGGCGAACTCGCGAAGGTCGGCTCCCGCAATGAAGTTGCCCGGCTTGGTGGAGCGAATCACCAACCCAGCCAGTCCGTCACGTCCGTCCAGCGTGTCCAGATGCTGCTCCAACTCGTCGAGCACCGAACGCGACAGAACATTGGCTCCCTTCTTGGGATCGTTGATCGACACGACAGCGATGTCGTCGACCGGAAACTCCAGAGATAAAATCGAGTGAGAAGCCATCGGCGTACACTTTGCGGGTCAGAATTGAGGATAGCTGAAAACAAGGCCGGCGATGCGGAGGGGTAGACCCGCATTGGGAACCGCCAGTAAGTTGCATTCTATGGAACCGAAGCAATCCAGCACAGGCGGAACTGGCGAATCACCAGACCATAGCGGAAGCTGGCATTTTCCGCTGCTGCTGGCCGTGATTCTGATCTTGGCGATCGGCATTGCTAGGCTGTCGTCGCCGCCCGAGGAACGGCCAACTCGCGAGCCAGGCGGCGCTGATTGGACACCTACCTCGCAGCCCACCGGCGAAACCGTGCGCCTGACGATCGATTTTGGCAACGGCGCTCGCAAAGTGTACGACGCGCTGCCCTGGCAGCCGGAGATGACCGTTGCCGACCTGATGGAATCTGCTCGCGAGTTCCGTCCGGGAATCGAATTCGCTCAGCGGGGCAGCGGCGCTAGTGGCTTCCTCACTTCGCTAGATGGACTGGCCAACGAGGGCACCAGCGGCCGAAATTGGATCTATCGCGTCGACCAACAGCATGCCCATCAGAGCTTCTGCCTAGAAAAGATCGAGCCGGGGAGGCACGTCTTGTGGTTGTTCACCGACCAGTCGTATAATGAGGGGCCAGCGGAGGAGTGACGTTCTCTCTCTGTACCGTTGGCGTCGGCACACCGCTTTCGTTTACTTGCATCTAGAGCTTGGATAAATCGTGAATCGAGACAACCTACGCGAATTGACTGTGTTCGTGCTGCTGCTGGCCATCGGTGTGATTGGCCGTTGGTATGCACCGGCTTGGAACTTCACCCCGCTAGCTGCCGTAACCGTTGTCGGAGGCTACTACTTTCGCCAGCTGCTGCCAGCGGTGCTGCTGCCGATTGGTGTCTTGACCGTGTCGAACATCCTCCTGCCGTCTTATTCTTTCTGGCAAGTCCACCTTGCCGTCTATACGGCGATGCTGCTGCCACTAGTTCTGGGCCGGGCGTCACGCGGAGCTGAGGGTTGGCATCAAGCGAAGTACTTCGCAATCTGTGGCTTTCTTCCAGCCACAGTGTTTTACATCTTTACGAATTTCGTGCACTGGGCCGTAACGCCAGACTACGCGAAGTCGGTGGCCGGTCTGGTGAACTGCTATGTCGCGGGTCTGCCGTTCTACCGCTGGATGCTGGCGGGCGACTTGTTCTTTCTCGGCATCTTTGTGGGATGCTTGGCAATCGCACGATCGCTGGCACGGCAGTCGTCTGCCAAGCGTGCACTCTAGAGCAACCAAAGCTCCGCACTCATTCCGAGAAGTCGACGTCGTCCGCTGCCGGTGCGGCGGCGGGTGGCTGCCAACTGGCGACAAGGTTTTCGACG
>JANQQA010000054.1 GCA_028285205.1 Bythopirellula sp.
GTGAGCTCGATCTGCATACCGGCTTGCAGCTCAATCGCAATCGATACTACCATCAACAGTTGGGAAGATGGTTAAGTAGAGATCCAATTGGGTATGAGGGGAGTCAGTGGAATCTGTATGAGTATGTGAAGGGAATGCCTTTGATTGGAGTTGATCCGACGGGAGAGGTGTGCGTTGAATGCAAGTGTAAAGGAGCATTTCTTGGGCCAGACTTCTCCTTCGAGGTAGACTGCCCCATAGCTGACGGCGCGAAATGTTGTGGTAATACACAATACAATGGTGGTAGAATATGCGCTAACCTCGTTGACTGGAATGTTTGCGGTGCCAAACCAACGCCTCGGTGTCCACCTTGTACGAATGCCTCATGCAAAAATGCGTGCGCCGCTGCACAGATGATATGTATTATCGGATGCGCGCTGCTGCCGGATCCTACACCGCTTGTTCGCGGTGCGTGTATCGCGGGATGCGTCGCAATAAAAAGAGGTTGTGACTTGTTGTGCGATCAGAACTGTCCTTAGCTCACGAATGGTCACGTGCGATATGGTCCGTGTACTAGCTGCCGTGCTGGTCTTCGCAGCTGCCTTTCGCTGTACTCAGCTCCTGCTATTTGACAGAGATCCCATTTTCGGTGACTTGCTTTCTTTGCTTGCAGGCGGATTGTTTTGGCTACTAGCCGCACGACGGCGAAATCGGCGAGTCTCGGAGGCGGATCAAAGTGAGTAAATGTATGCGCTGTTTTGTCAGCAGGAATACTCGCGATGAGGAGCGATTGGTCTCACAGAATAGGCGATTGCCAACTAACGTGGATTCTCGGGCCCGAGCAAATCGAACTACAAGCCCTGCACTACGCCCATTATCCATGGCAGGCGACAAAGCCTACTGAGCACGAGCAAGCCAACGCCCAATATCCAGAGCTGCTTGCTACCCGGTGGGGGCTCACGGAGCGTTGCTAACCACAGCAGGATTACGACAGGAACAAGTAGCTGAAGGAACGCTATTGTACGAATAGCGGAAACAGAGAGTAAGCTGAGTCCGAATACTTCGAGGCGAAAGAAAGATGCCGCATTCAGGAGCATCTCCGTAGCATTTACGACAAAAAGAGCTAGCGGAACTGGCCATGTCTGGAATCGACTGTGAATGGCATGGACGGCGACGACTCCGTATCCAGTAGTAACTGTCAGTAGCAGCAGTACATTGCAAACGCGAAATCTCTCGATTCCTACTGTGGCATCCACTGTTGTACTTAAGCATAATGTTAAGATCGGCACGTATGTAAGTGTCTCTGGCAACTGGCAGACAATCAACGCCGAGATCGGCGACACACAGAAATAGTCGCAAGTGAGCAGCTGTCTCTTGAACATTAGCAAGCCCAAAAAAAAAGTTGTCCCACGGACGAGAGACTCCACAAACGCTAGCCACATAGGGACGTGAGCTGCCTGAGCGAAATGCGCATTCAGCAACGCTTCGAACCTTACGAAGATGGCAAGGAACGTGGCAAAGCAAGCACTGAGCAGCATTAAATGCCTAAGGGAGAAACGCATGTAACTTGCAGCAAACAGGACGGAGGTGTCAAGACTCAACGGCAACAGTATTGTAAACCGATATTGCTGAAAGGATCGCTGAGTTGTTCGAATACCGAGTCTTTTCACGGATTTGGTGTTCGCACGAAGGCGCAGCGATAGCTAAGCATCTTACCGGATACAATCGGTGACTGCTAGGTCCGGGAGTGTGACGCAGTCACTAGAGCGCGTCACAGTTTAGGCTGGCGCCGTCTACGCAAACGAGGTGAGTTACGAACTCCACTGAACAAGGAGGAATCCGATGGCTTACTCGAAAAAGAGAGACGGCGGGAAGTACTTGCCACTTGCGATGCGGGTGAAGGCACGCGTGCGGTCGCGTTGAAATTCAATTGCAGCGAGTCTTGGGTTCGACGGGTCAAACAAGAACGACGTGAGCTTGGTAAGACTGCTCCCTACACAACACGACGTCGCATTCCGAAATGGGCCGCTTACCGTGAACAGATTCGAGAGATCGTTGCTTGGTGGCGCTCAAGAAGCTCAAGCTCACATTCAACAAAAGTCCTGTGAGCTGCCGAACAAGATCGCCCCGATGTAGCTGCTGCTCGTTGTTGGTGGCAAGTTCTCTAGGTGGGCCTCGACCCGCGACACCTGGTCTTCATCGATGAAACGTGGGCGCAGGGGTGGAATCTGTTCAGCTCAAAGAGAATATTAAGTCGCGGATTTGAGATGGAATGGTGATAGAGGTTTTGCCTCACTACCACCTGGGTGCAAACACATCGAGGAGAGCGTCAAAAGTACGCTGACGGAATGTCGGCATGTTATCGGGAAGCAAGCGATGCACTGTCTCTTCTCGGATTAAGCGAGCCCGAAAAGCTGCCCAGATCGTCTCTGGATTTGGAACTTTTTCAAGCTCCTTTATTAGTTTGGGATCCTCAACGATTTGTTGGTTAAAAGCGTCCATGCCTTGCACTAAACCACCCATACTCATAGGCTGTCAACCTTCCTCTTATACAATGGTTCAGAGATAACTAGTTTAATGAGTGACGTCAATGGCAGTATTACATCGTCGAATATACGCCCTTTACGTGAATGAAAGAAAAAAGGTTGAGAACATTCGATTGAAATAACACCCCAGGAATACTGGATCCCGTCGTCAGCGTATTCTGCAAGCGGAATCAAATGTTTGCTGTTGTTTTGTAACGGTGGTTGTAGATCGAAAGGATGCCAGCTGTAGTGGGTGCTGGCTAGAGAAATAGTTGTCGCAGACTTGGCCACCCAATTCAGAACGGAACCATCAACGTCAATCTCTGGGTTTCGCTCATTATCAACTGGAGCACGCACGCATGCTCGCAGCTTTTCACATGACTCGTCGGCGTACAAAAATATGTTAATCTGAAAGGTTGCATCGTAGGTGGAAGTCCGGTGTACAATCGTTTCGATCATCCAGTTGGCCAGATCACGTTTCGCTGTATCCTTTAAGAATTCAACGTTTTCGCCGCCCCATTGAATAATCTTCCGCGTATTTGAGTAGAAGTACTCCCAAGAGATCTTAGCTTGTCTCCGACTCTTGCTATCTCGCAACGCCTCAGAGTACTTTTCACGTTTCCTGTGGAGATACTCGACAGCGACCATGACAGAGAAATATAGCACTGCAAATCTAAGTATCTGAGGGGATTCCGGAACGTCAATTATTCCAGCATATACGGCAACTGCAAAGGGGGCAAATAAGTGCGAAATGGAGAGTATCCACTTGGTTATGGACAATCCAGCCGACGGCATTGATGTGAATAGAGGGGCAGCGTAATTATGCCAGTTTGCATGGCACCAACGTCGAATTAAGTAAGCTCGAGGAAATTGGTCTGTCGGAGTAAGTCCTAGAGCGTTTCGCAACCAGTTGATTCTCTGCCGATCCGTATATCCTCGAGAACTGATATCAACGCCGAGCTCGTACCGATAATTGGGGTCACTAGGTGCACTGGGCTTTTTCGACCCACTTATCGGGCTACCCAAGCCCGGATGTTGCTCCCCCCCGTCGCCAATACTCATCGTCTTGTTGGGTCTTTCCTGTTCTCAAATCTGAGCAGCACAATCGCATGCCTTAGCCCACTAGGTAGAAAAAGATCTAGTGAAAGGGCGGCAGCAGTGCGAAAAACATTTGGGAGCCCCACCCCTCCGACTGACGAGGTGATCCAAATTTTAGCCGACACACTCGAGCCTTGGAATGGCTGCAATGTCGATTAGATTGCGAGATTTAGCCCAAATTCGAGCCCAGATGTGCCGCCTTTGATTGCACAAAGCAGTACCTGCCCTCAACGAAGCCCGATTTTTTGGGGTATTTCCTCTCCCTTGCAAGCTCTTTGCTGCTAAACCTTTATCATCTCTTGCAAGTCTATACCGAACTGATCCTTGCGTCGCAGGACGGTTCGGGCTGGGGAGAAGGAAAAAACCAAGTGAAGTGTCGCTTATGTTCGGCCACCGGAACCGAGAAAGGGGCCACACTCTCCTAGCTGGTAGAAAGCAGCTGGATTTGACGCTGTCCGACAGTGATAATGTAGGTTACGGAAAATGCTTTAGAGATGCTTGCAGTAGAATGTTGAATTCGATGCTCTGTTTGTAGCTTAGTCCTTTCGATCGACACCAAGCGATCAGTTCGTCGGAAACCTTGTCTGCGATCATCCCGTCAGACATATTCTGCAAGTCACCAACCCTGATTCGTTGATTAACGCGTGCCCGGAAACCTCTGAAGTCTTCCAATAGCTCTCTTTTCTGCATAGAGTGCATTGCCTTAGTCTTTCACCGGCTCAGTTTCCATTTCTAGCAGCTGTTCAGCGACGTCGAATAAGGCCATGCCGTTATCCGCCGTGCAAACTCCATTCGCTATACAAACGTGCCCAAATAATTTGCGGGGTGTCATTCTCGCGATTTCTGGAAGCGAGAAATCCTCACTTTGTACAAATCCGACGATTGAGGCGTTTGCCGATTGAATGTTTGCGAGCCGTTTTTCTTCAACTTCGGTCAATGGTGCTATCGTTTCTGACATATCAACTCCTTTCTCATCGTGCTAGTTAGTATAGTCAGTAGCACGAAAGCTCACTTCAAGGCAAGTCGGTGTGCATTGCGTTAGTCCTTCGCTGAGCGGCTTCCCCCATTAATCACGATGCCGGAAGCCAAGATGCTCATGTGGATGAGGAGCAGGCGTTGGCTGGCCGGTTGGTTCAATCAGCCCAAACTCTTCGTAGTCAATCATTCCTGGTTTCCGCCACATCACCTTTGCCGGCCCCGATCGATCGAGCACCCGAATGACAAGTATCGGGTCTTCGGCAATCTCGTGCGTGGACCAGGTGGTCGAGGGCAGCGGCAACGGACAGTCTGGCGATGGCAGCGGAGTGATTTTGATTCCACGATCACGGTAGCTGATATCTACGGATTTGCCTTGCTTCAGAATCGCCCTGAGCGTGGTGACCCTCTTCTTGCTCGGCAGGTGGCGAGGTTTGATGCTCATGAATCGCACCAAACGTAATCGACTAGATCGTCGAGATTATATCCGTGATCGAGCAGTTCCTTGAGCCACATCGGCCTACGTCCACGCGCGAAGGTTGCGTAAGTCAATTCGTGGTGTGTGGGGTGACGGTAAACGGAAGTCCGTTCTCGAATTAGTATCTCCTGATCGATTTCATCGAGTCCGACAACCTCATGGTAGTCATAAGACATGTCAGGAGTATGGACGGTGCGTCTCAGGACGGCTCGGCCTTTCGCCTCTATAAGAGGAAAAAGGGTGTGGTCATCACGGTAGAGCGTCAGTTCCTGCCACGGATCGCATTGGTACTTCTCGCCGATCTCAGCGATCGTCAGGAACTTCCCGGCCAATCCTTCGATGTAACCTGGTCGGACGGTAACCCATGTGTTGTCGACGCCCAGCTCGATGCCATTGGCAATCAAGGTTGCGGTGTCTCGATCAACAAGATGTGAGTGTTTGTATCGAGCCAACTCAGCTGCGAGGGTGTCTTTGGGGGCGATATCTACTGCATTCATGCAATGACACTGCCATTGTGATTAATAGGAGTCAACAGTATTTACCGCGAAGTATCATGCCGCGATGTCCAAGAAGATCGACACCTCGGCCTCGCGGCAAGCTGCTTTGAGCTGCTCATCACGCGTCGCAAGTGGACATCGAAGAGTTTGAGCCAGTTCAAGATACGACGCATCGTAAGCTGAGAGATTTCGTTCAACAGCAATCCCAAAAATCTTCGGGTTTACAGGTGGGGCTGCAACGCTCAGATTGAGTCCATTGAGGGTCATCAGGAATTCACCAGCGTCCTCGACACTGATCCGCTTCCTTAGCACTGAGTTTGTCCTCATCACGTTCCACATTTCCCACCAGAATATCGCCGATACATGCCCGGGAGTCTGGGCAATCGCCATTACGACCGCCTCAGCATAATCACGCTCCTCATCGTCGAGAGCCAGTGGCAGCAATGAGGACGCATCAATGACAATGGGCATTAGAGTGCCCCGAGTCGACGATCTGCCAAGAGTTGCTGCAGGTCGTTACCAGTACCCAACATGCCTCGAAACTTCTCCAATCGCTCTAATACAGCTTCTGCATCGAAACGCGAAGCTCTGGCACGATCCTTGTCCACCAGATAGGCAAGGTAGCCGCGTACGTCGTCACCAAATCCCGCCTCAGCGGCAGCTTCGGCAAGGTGGTGTTCGTCATCAGGCTCCAAATCTAAAGACATACATTCAGGGTAACACGACAGGTTTCTACTAGGCAAGAAAATTCGACCTGCGTGAAAGGCACAGTAAGCGTTGCCCAAGGTCTAGAAGCAATCTCACTTCTTTGGGTATCACAGATACTTACACCTGCGCCTTCTGAGGTCACAGCGGCGGTGCACACAGCAATCGTCTCACGAAGGTTTTTTGATTGACAGATTACATAAAGCGTGATAATCGACGTGGCATGAGTGAAAACAAAGATGATGAAAGAGCGAGGCAGCGATGTGATGCACTGCTTGAAACTAGTGCGATTATCAAGCACAACGTCACTGCGATGATCCACCACGACAGAGATGAAACGACTATAATCATGTCGCTGTTGTATGCCGCCCTGGATATCATGACGGAGGATAAATTCTACACGGTCGAAGAAGGCGAGCAGGTCCGCAACCTGTTTCTCCAGATGTGCGAGGGAGTCAGTACGATGGTCATTGATCCCCTAGCACCCCCCGCAGACGACGAGACAACGCACTAGAGAGCTTGTGTTGGCAAAGACCCTGGTCCTATCGCCGCGAGAGTTGGGAGCATTTACGCTGCTGCGTAAGCAGCCGTGCCTTCGACACGCGATACCGCGTTGTCGGTAGGAGCGTAGCGGCACCGGCTACAGGTTATCGCAATTCGCGATCTTTCCTGCTTGCACGACTACCCACCGACCATTGGCATCAAACAGATTGAGACTTCCGGGATACGATCTTATCTTCAACCATCGGGCGACGGTGGGCCAGTGTGCAGCCGCTAACTCAAGGCTCTAATGGCCGGAAATCCGGATCAATGCCCCTCTTTGGCGCGAATTCTCGCAACTGGTTCTTGAGATGAATGACTTCACCGACGAAATTGACGTTGGTGTAGATCTTCTCACTCAATATGCACTCGAGCTGCCTGGTGGCTAGCTGTACGATCTCGTCAAAACAGTCGTGTTGCCAGAGTTCATGTTTCGCCAGCACGTAGACAAGGTAGGCCACCGCTCGTATCTCATCCGGACATTCGTGGATATCCTGGCTTAGGGATTTACGTATGTGGCCCACAAGATTGCTCTTGCCGAGTAGCAACTCTAGCTCGTTTAAGCCAGCATCGTTTTCTAACGCTTTGTATCCCCACGCTCCCATGCCGACGACTGTAAACCGTGTCGCTGCGATGCGCAACAAACATGGCATGGGCATACAGTCGCATGGCATATTGGGAATCCAGTTGCCATTCCGCTTACCTTGTGCCAGTTTCGATTCGGAAATTGAACAAGCAGACAATGAGAGGTAATGAATGACTGCACCAGATACGAACAAAGATTGGGAAGCCGTAGCCTTCGAAAGCTATGAAAAAGATAGCGAAACGAAATGGAAACGCCGTTTCATATCCAATCTCGTGCCCGATAAAGATGGCGGGGAAGGATTTACGCTCTTCATTCCAAAGCATATGGCTTTGATAGGGCGCGTGCGACTTCAGCCTAAACAGGAGCAGGACGGTCTCGTCAACGAGCCGTAAAGCACTATCAGAGCAATTTAGCCAGCGTTGACTCTTACGAAGCCTCCGGTCTTCGCACCGCGTTCCTGGCCTGCTGACGCAGAAATCTAGGGTTCTTGGATAGGTGCGAATAGACGCGGCTGACCATCGTGGGATCGCGGTGGCCCATCAGGTGCGCGACGGAGATCGGATCGACGCCACCCTCTGTCAACGCCTGTGTCGCCCAGGAATGCCTTGCACCGTAGGCAATGACCCGGAACCCTACCTTCTCACTGATCCGAGTGAGACGGCATTTAACAGCATCTTTCGTCCACGGCCGGCCTTGTGAGTTGCGAAACAGGGCCCCCTCAGGATGCTTCTTCACTAGTTCCTTCAGAATGGCCAGGGCATCGGGGATAAGATAGATTACTCGCGGCTCCAGCTCGCCCTTGGATTCATCCGCGGGAAAGATAACTAGATCGTCGTGCAGATGGCGTGCTTCAATGGACCGAGCCTCCAGAGGGCGACATCCTGTCAGAAACAGGAAGTCCAGAAAATTTGTAAATGGTTCTCGGGCGTGTTCGCGGATTTTCGCCCATTGTTGGGGCGTATAGAAAACATCTCGCCGTTTCCGTTTCGGCTTCTTCATGCCCTGGATTGGGTTGCGAGGCAGATACTCTTGTTCCACCGACCAATTGAGCATGCGCTGCACGATGGAGACGGCGTCATTCTGTGTCGTCGTGCCCACGTCGAGTCCTTCATGCCACTGGGTCACGTGATGCACTCGCAGCTGCGACGGTCGCAGGCGTTTGCCGACGTGATCGATGAAGAGCTTGAGATAGTACCTATGATGCGTGTAGGTGTTTCGTTTACGGTTGGCTTCGCACCAATCCAAATAGACCTGAGAAAGCTCGTAGAGCGTGCTCAGATCCCCTCGGACCTGAGCCTTATCGGTCATCAGTTCGTGGAACTTCTCAAAGGCAACTTCGCGGTCTTTGCCTAGAGAAACTTGACGACCGGAGATCGAGCAATACCAGCTGCGGGTTTGCTTGCGAAAGTACGGTTTGGGAGGGCGTGGCATGGCTTGGCTTCTATTTCGTGCATTGAATCGTGCATTTGACGATTCAATCATTGAAGCCAAGTCGAAAAAGACAAGGTTTTACAGAGTGGGCGACACTGGATTCGAACCAGTGACCTCTGCGGTGTGAACACAGCGCTCTAACCAACTGAGCTAGCCGCCCGAGGGGAATGCAGGTGTCGGATTGTGGAATGCGGAATGACGAGGGCCTGACTACATCAGATTTTAGAATGGCGATGGCAGATTGAGAAGTGCTGAACTCGTGAGCAAGCTGCGCTTCGACGAGACGATCCGCCATCGGCGGGCGCGATTCAACCCTGCGGTTTGTCCGGGTCGATCACGACCGTTTCGGCGCTGGCGTCGCGGACGGTTTGGTCGTTTTCGTCAGCAGTGAGCGTCTCGGCGGCAGGCTCGTCCGCGGCAGGCTGACCCGCTCCTTCTTCGTTGGACGTGTCGACGTCCGCACTGTCGTCTTGCACGCTATCGGTGGCTTGTGCGCTGTCGTCTCGATAGTCGTCGGCATCTTCGTAGCCATCGACAATGCGTGTGTCGTCGCGGGGTGGGTATTCACTTTCTTCGTGGTAGGGTAGCTGATCGGGCTCGCTGTAGATGACTTCGTTCAACTCGTTTTGAAAACCGGAAAGGCCACGTCGGAACTCGGCGAAGGTCTTTCCCCACGAGCGGGCTACTTCAGGGAGATTCCCACCGTAAAGGAGTAGAGCAACGACAGCCAATACGAGCATCTCGGCCGGGCCGGGACTCCAAAAGGCGAGCATCCATCCATCAGCTGAGAGCAGATTCATCATCCGAGATAGACCACCTGACGAACACGAAAATTATGGTGGCTCGACAATCGGTGCGGTGAGAGGTACGTAAGTTATTCCGTATCGTCGTTGCGTTTGTCTTCCAGATTGACCTTGGGGTCGGTCTCGCCGCCCTTGATGCCCTTCTTGAATTCGGTAATCCCTTCGCCCAGCGAGCGCATCACTGACGGGAGCCGATTGCCGAACAGCAGCAATACGACCATCGCCACGATGATAACCTGCCAGGGACCTGGGGTACCGATGAATGCAAACATTGTCGTAGCCATTGCTGTCGCCATGACGACCTCGATCGTTGAAAGTGTAAGCAAGCCAGCCAGCTGGCAGTATTCACTTACGAAGATGCCGCCACCACAGAGGTGTTGGCCAATCTGTCTATATTATCTAATTCTACCCTACAGGTCAGCACGGGCAAGCGGCAGCGTGCTGCGAGGAAACGGGGGTCAGCAGCCAGAATTCGCAGCACAATTGGTACGGCTAAAGGGCCCTTTTTGTGGCCTCTGCACGTTCATTCTCGCCAGCCCTCGCGGTCGGCGACTTGGCTGGGGGAGATGACGGGGTGGTAGCGGTAATAGACTTCCAGGCACAGCGTTGCGACGGCCGTGGTGTAGACGCGCCCGCCGCAGCCTCCCCATGTGGTGTCGTCGTTCCAGCTGCCGTCGCCCTGTTGGGTGGTGAGTAGCGTGGTGGTAAGTGCATGATTCCAATCTTCCCACGCCGCCGCTGCCACGGGTGAATTCTGCTGTGCACGATGCAAGGCGAGCGTGGCATAGTACCAAAAATATAGGTTGCGTCGATCGGCCGACGGAGCGGCATCGCTCACGGCAGCAACGGCTTCCTCGATGGCGGCGCTGGCGAGTTCACCGACGCGTTGTTCGGCTTGCAGCTGGCGGCAGAAAAGTGCTTCGGCCGTCATTGAACGACTCACAGAACTGTTGGGTCGATAGGCAGCAAGGCCGCCAGCGGTGCCACGACGAACGCGGCGCAGGAAGCGATCGACGC
The DNA here is from genome assembly GCA_028285205.1 of Bythopirellula sp. Lineage (GTDB taxonomy): Bacteria > Planctomycetota > Planctomycetia > Pirellulales > Lacipirellulaceae > Bythopirellula. Next base: position 10,635 of record JANQQA010000054.1, read on the forward strand.
GGGTCCAAGTGGTGGACGGGATGTCGATGCCCGCGAGTTGTGCGCTCTTGAGGGTCATCAGCTGCCATCCCAGTTGACTGGTGTCGCCGGTGTCGCCGCGCTGGTAGCGCCATCCACCATCGGTCGGATGTTGCATGGACAGGGTATGTCGCACTGCGGCACGCGCCATTGGTTCTAAGCGTTTATCCTTGGTGAGGGCTAGCGCTTCGCAAACCGCGAAAGTGGCCATCGAGTGGCAATACATACGGGCGAAGAATTGGGCATCGCCGTAGAGCGCTCCGTTGGCACGTTGACGCTGGCGGAGGTATTCCAACCCGGCGGCGAC
>JANQQA010000272.1 GCA_028285205.1 Bythopirellula sp.
AGTCCTGCCTGGAAATCATAAGCCAAGTGAACCAGATTATCCCGGCCAAAAACGCCCAGACGGATACCGTACTGGTCGAGCCACGCTTCGAACGACGCGGAGGACTCCGGTTCGAAGCGAATTTTCCAGCGCTGCCACCGCGGGACTCGCTCGAAGACCCCGTCGCTACCCTCACCTGCCATACGGGAATCGCCAAGCCCTTTGCCCTTACCCGCCTCCTTTTCCGCGTCGAGCATCTCGTCGGAAAGCAGCACCTCATTGAGTGACGCGGCTGCTGTCAGCGCGTCAAGCGTGTCTTGGAGTTGAGGCTCCGTTAGGTCAGGAGCGTCCTCGATTCCTGGAGGCTCCGGTTCTTGGGCCAGGCCTTGATTCGCATTGGGACTGGTCGCTTCCACCGGAACAACCGGAATTGGCTCGATCGTAGGATACTGCCTAGTGGCGAAAAAGACGACGAGCAACCCCGTGACCGTCGCACCGATTAAGATCAACAAGGCAATGAGCAAAGTCGCAGTTCGATCGTATGTGTTTACCTCAAGTTGGTACTTTCTCCGCGCGGAGCCAGTTGGAGAGCCAGTTGCTTGAAGTGAGTCTGACATAAACCAAACGTTGTGCGAAGCAGTAGACTAATGCGGATCGACGGACACGCTATGGCAGCGGCGGTGCCGAGGGACGGACGATTCGATACCAGGACTTCCACTTGTCGATTGCACTGAAGCGATCACTGTCTGTGAAATTATCGGGAAGACCAAAGCCCCTAAAGCGTCGGCTCACAAAGCGCAAGCCATCGCGCGCCTCACGGACTACGCGCTTATCCGGGTCGGTCAAGGCGTAGATCAGCGTTGGCGCAAAATCCAAGTCGCGCATCTTGGATAACGCACGCACAGCCAAGATGCGCCCGGATGGTGTTCCGCTCTTTACCAGTTGCTGCAATCGACGCGATTCGTCGGGACCGACGTTAGAGACTTGCAGAGCCAACGGATCGTTGACTAATGCTTCCAACTCCGCGCTGCCATCACCGTCGAGCAGTGTCAGAAACTTGTCGATTTCCGTGGGCTTTTCTTCCGTCACGAGTCGCCCCTGTCGCATCTTCATGCGACTCAAATTGGCGCTCAAGCCGCGGCCACCTACCAGTGTGCCCTGACCCATATTCGCCTTGATACTCTTCTGTGTAGAACGCAGCAGAAACAGAATTGCGAAAGCGGTCGAACATGGCTGGCCCGACTTACCTTTCCAGCCACCTCCAGCAAGCTCAGTTTTCTTGAGGTATTCGTATCCTAGTTGGTACCAGCGCGGCTCCGGGTCGGGCGTACTAGAAAGCAATTCCTCGAAACTCTTGTACCGCTCAAGCGAATAGAGCATGTAGCTGGTGTATTCGGCGTCCCCAATCTCTTCCTCCGAGAAATTCTTATCGAACCAAGATTGCCCATCCGAAATCGCGTTGAGTACCCGGTCGCGATCCACACTCGTGCCTGAAAGCGTGCGCATTATGCTCTTGGCTTCCGGCTCAGCACGCGTGAGGACTGAAGAAGTTTCTTTCTGTTCAACAGGAACAGACGACAATGCGCCTTGCGGCTTTGTGAGCCCAAGGACGTTGCTAAATATCATCGTACTACCCAATCCTGCCGCGAGCATGCTCAAGGTGACCTTGCGCTGCTCAACGCGATCAAACGTCTCAGGAACTTTGCCTTGGTAGCCCCATGCGCCGCTTGGATCCTGCGTACGCAAGAGCCAGTTGAGACATGCATCGACTTTCTCCACTGGAGGCGCTTGACCGACTTGCAGCAGCTCCCAAAAACTGAGTGCAGCGTACTGAGTCTGTGAAGTGTCACCTGTGCGATAGGCATCGTAGCCCCATGCGCCGTTGGGCTTCTGCCGATTCCTCATGGCTCCGGCGAATCTCGCGATCGTGTCCCGATGCGCGGCGGCGTCTAGCTCACACAGGAAGATTAGCGCCAGACCGTTGCTGTAAACATCGGCGTCACGGGCTTGCTGAGAAGTGGTATTCTCGCACGCCTCAATCGCTCTCAAAACTTCAGGGTGATCTGGCGAATTGCCATCCTTGATAAATGCCAGAGCGACCAGGCACAACCCGCCTAACCGAGCTTCCTGATGCCCATTTAGCGACGCGAGACCGCGTACAACTAGTTGCCGGACTTCAGGGCTTTCGGGATTGACGGCCCCTGCTGATCTCGTGGTCACAAGGGTCACCAACACGGCCGTCAGTGATAGAAATAGGTGCAGATGACGTGCACCGATTGACAACCCGCTAGATTGTTGCCGGTTGGTCCTTGCAATCCGTTCCGCGCATAGACTCAAAGCGTCGTCCATCGGCGACTTTCTACCTTGCTGGCTACGGCCTGTTCCTGGAAAGTACTAGTCTGAATCGACATTCGAGTCACGACCAAGCGAAAACGGCCGCGCCCTCCAAGTCGACCTCGGCCACGTATCTCCCGCAAATCCTGTCAATCGACGCCAGGCGGTGTTCTTCGCGTGCCTCTCTAGAAATCGTGCCTCTATCAAACATGGTAGCTCGCGCAAGCATAGAGTGTCAAGCAATCCCAGCCACCACCGCACGCGCATCACGAATTGACACTTGCCTGCCTGCGACTTACTATAGTGTGCTTCTCGCCAGAGACACCTCGCGTCTGCGAGGTGAACTCTTACGGACGGACAGATAGCTCAGTTGGTAGAGCACGGCCCTGAAAAGGCCGGTGTCGGCGGTTCGAGCCCGCCTCTGTCCACTCGCTTCAATCTGTTGTCGATCGACACTTCGTGCTGACCGTCCCGTGTTGGGCGAGTGATGGTTATTTCGCTGATGTACCCCATGGGGTACGTTTCGACAGAAGCCACCGCATGTCCACCCCTTCTGTTCCCTGGTATTCTCACCAGCGTGAGATCGTATCGACCTGAATTCCACATCGCTGGTCGGACGAGCGACCTCGGTGTCTATCGGTCACCCGAGCTAAGAGCAACGTATGCTCAGCTCAATTCGGGCTTACTTGCCATCGGGAGCATTCCGAGCGAAGCTCATCGAACTTCCTCCGATCAACGACATCATAGTCGGCTGTCTTTCTTGTTGCCGACGGTATGCCTGCTGAGAGATACGAACATGCCTGTCAAGCGACCAAGTCTCTACGACGCGTCGCAGGCAGCTCGTCGCCTTAGTAAGTTTGGGCCAAAGCGACTGAAAGCCGTTCGCAGTCAGATAAAGGTCTCAGCCGTGTCCATATCAGCGCGCAAATCCGACGGATTGCATATATGCTCCGCTGATGAAGAGTTGATTGACGGAGGAGCGCTCTTGCTTCTCAACTCAGTGAGCAATCTGCCGGATGGCGGAAAGTACGCTCAGCTAATACGACCGCGACTGCGGAAAAGGCGAACCACCGAGTCAATAAACCGAAGTCGCGACTCGTGCCAACCAGATGATCGGATGCGTCAATCTTTCACACTAAATGTCAATGTCAAGACAATCGGTGTAGGCCGAGGAAAGCGCCGACGAAGAAACTGTGCACCCGAACACCGATTGAACCATCTCTGCCAACATCCTGATTGATAAGGTGTGCGATCCTGATACACTATGCATGGCGTGTTGGTTTCGCCTCGCAACGTAGCGTCCACGGGGCAAACCAAGGCAGCGCTTGATTCATATTTGGAAGAACTTAACTTGATCAATTAAGGAGCACATCGTGGATGTTCGCATCGAACAGACGAAAGTGGCGCTGGGTCAGGCTGCCGCTGAGATTGCTGCCAACAATATTCAGGAGGCGATTCGTACTCGCGGCAACGCGAATCTGATTCTCGCGACCGGTGCCAGTCAGTTTGAAATGCTTGAGGCCCTGACCAAGTTGGATCTACCGTGGAATCAGGTCACGTGTTTTCATTTGGACGAGTACATCGGAGTTCCAGATACCCATCCGGCGAGTTTTCGACGGTATTTGCAGGAGCGTTTCGTGGATCAAGTGGATGGTCCGAATGAGTTTCATTGGGTGCGAGGTGACCAGGGAGATCCGCAGGCTGAATGCGATCGGGTTGGTGCAATCATTGAGCAGCACCCGATTGATGTTGCCTGCATCGGAATTGGCGAGAATGGCCACCTCGCATTCAATGATCCTCCTGCCGATTTCGAAACGACGGCGCCGTATCTTGTGGTCGAACTTGATGACGCGTGTCGTCAGCAGCAGTTCGGCGAAGGCTGGTTTCCTAGTTTCGATGACGTCCCGAAGTTGGCGATCAGCATGTCCATTCAGCAGATCCTAAAATCGACGACCATCGTTTGCACGGTACCTGACGAGAGGAAGGCGAAAGCTGTGCAAGGAGCGGTTCAGGGCCCGGTGACGCCCGAAGTGCCCGCCTCGATTCTTCAACGGCACTCCAGCACACATCTTATGCTCGACGCTCCAGCGGCCAGCTTGCTGGCTGGCGGCATCAAGGACGGCTGAGCTTATCGCCATGCAAGAGAGCACCGGCTACATCGATTTACAGGTGAACGGATTTGCCGGTGTGGATTTCAACAGCGATGGTCTGTCGGCAGAGTCTCTGCAGCGCGCATGTCAAGCGTTACGTGACGACGGCGCCGCCGGTTTCCTGCCGACGATTATCACGGCCGAAGTTGCTGCAATGGAACGCCGTCTCGCACAACTCGTCGACTTGCGTCGTCAGCTTCCGCTAGCGCAAGAGATGATTCTCGGGTTCCACATAGAGGGTCCATTTATCAGCCCGGAATCCGGATTCGTCGGTGCGCATCCCGTTCAATCTGTCCGTCCCGCAAGTCTGCCGGACCTCAAGCGGCTGTTGGAGGCGGCTGACGGTTTGACGAAGATCGTAACGCTTGCACCAGAGTGCGATACCGACTATCGCTTGACCCGTTACCTTACGGAGCAACACATAGTCGTCTCGGCCGGCCACTGCAATCCAAGCCTTGAGCAATTGGATGCCGCCATCGATGCAGGACTGAAGATGTTCACGCACTTGGGCAACGGTTGTGTCGCCCAAGTGGATCGCCATGACAACATCATCCAACGAACGCTGAGTCGCGCGGACAAGCTGTGGATTAGCTTCATCGCAGATGGGTTACACGTGCCCTTGTTTGCATTGAAGAATTACGTGGCTGCTGCCGGAATCGACAACTGTGTCGTGGTGAGCGACGCGATCTCGGCGGCCGGCCTTGGGCCAGGGCGCTACCCGGTAGGCGATCAGACGATCTACGTCGACGAACAAAGACGCACGCACACCGAGGGCGGAAAGTACCTTGCCGGATCCGCGACGAGCATATCGTTGATGGCAGACCATCTACGGCACGACCTGGGTCTGGCGGACGGAGAAATTGCTCAGCTCACGACGCTTGGCCCGCGAGTGATTATTGACAGCACGACATGAACCAACGCTATCTAGAGTGAAGGTAATATACAAATGACGTCCTTAGACTACGCCGTGCTCATCGGCTACTTCGTACTCATGGCGGCGATTGGTTTCGTCTGCATGCGCCGCGTCCACGGCCAAGAGGACTTTTTTCTCGGTGGTCGAGGATTTGGCAAGCTGCTGCAGACATTTGCTGCCTTTGGTGCTGGCACGGGGTCTGGCGATCCGGTCAACACTGGTCGGACGACGTTTACGAGTGGTATGAGCGGCATGTGGAGCGTGATGTATTGGCTGTTCGTCACACCGTTCTACTGGATCACAGCCATTTGGTATCGTCGCATGCGCCATACGACACTCGGGGATTGGTTTACCGAGCGATACGAATCGCGACGCCTCGGCGCGGCCTACGCGTTGTTTGGGATCTTCTTCCTGGTGACCTACGGGTCGATGATGTTTTCCGCGGTCGGCAAGGTTGCTGCACCGCTGGTGAGTAGCGGGGTCGCTCAGGCAGCGGAGGACGCGATTGGCATTGAGTACAAGCTCGTCCCCGTGATCGGCGTAATCGTATTCATTTATGGCGCTGCCGGAGGACTGCGAGCTGCTTACTTCACAGACTTGATTCAAGGCCTCTGCATCCTGCTGCTATCGATCTTGCTCATTCCTTTCGGACTGTGGGCGTTAGTGGAACGATTTGGCGATCCCAATACGATGGGTCTGGTTGATGGGTTTCGAATCATGCATGAGCAAGTGCCCGCCGAGTTCTTCTCGGTCGTCGGCACCAGCAACAGCAGCGAGTTTCCGTTGCATTTCATCGCAGCGGTCGTGTTGATCAACTTGATCACCGTCGTAGTTCAGCCACACTTCATAATCACTGGCGGCGGTTCCGCCGAGAACGAGCATAGCGCGCGCGTTGGCCTCGTCGTTGGCAACTTCCTAAAGCGGTTCTGCACGATCGGGTGGGTACTGACAGCTTTGATTGCACTGGCGCTGTTCGCCAACAATCCAGAACTGGTCGAGGATCCCGACAAGACATGGGGCATTGCCTCGCGCGAACTGCTTGGGGATGGGTTTCGAGGGTTGATGCTCGCGTGCTTGTTGGCAGCTTTGATGAGTTCGATTGATGTCTACATGATTGTCGGATCGGCGCTGGTCGTACGGAACATCTATGTGCCGTTCGTCAATCCGGAAGCAAGCGAAGATCAATGCCTGCGGATTGCGCGAATTACTGGCGCTGTTGTCGTCGGCGGATCAGTCTTGTTGTCGCTAGCGATGATGAATGTGTTTCAGCAGTTGAAGCTCACGTGGATCGTTCTAGTACCGATTGCCGCGCCGTTCTGGATCGGAATGTGGTGGCGTCGCGCTACCACCACGGCTGCGTGGTTTACTGCTGGGCTCTGCCTGCTCACGTTTTTCATCCTGCCCTGGTTTGCTCCTTTGGTGGCACCAGACCTGCGAACCAATCAGGACCTCACACAACTTACACCGTTCATCGAGACAACCTCCAGCCGCCTGGCCGCGCCTACCGATGTCGCTCAACGAGAAGCGGCGATTGAGCTGTGGGATCAACGCTACGGTCAAGCAGAGCGAAACGCGCAGATCCCACCGCGTCCACAGCCACTCGCGGTCGGCGATACGCTCACCGAGACGAAGCAAGGCGGCGGCTACTCCATTTACTGGACCGGGCCTGTCGTCCCCGTCAACGAGCAAGGCGAGGCGATGAGCGAAGTAACACCAACGGTGGTCAGCGAGTCTACGGATGAGGAGTCCGGGGTCGTGACCATCGAGAAACGCTACGCAGAGGATGTCCGTCTGATGGGGACCGGCCAGTTTCGGATCGACTATCTGCTGTTCAAAGTCCTGCAAGTTGACCTGACGCGGTTCTCCAAGTCGACCCTGCAGACGCTCGATCTGTTGCCGAAGATCGTGATTCCTTTCCTGGTGATGATCGTCGTCAGCTGGGTGACACGTCCGAATTCACAGGCCGCGCTCGACCGATATTACGCGAAGATGAAGACGCCCGTCCTGGGAGATGCTGAACAGGATGCAGCTGAGCTAGAACGGTCCTACCAGCACCCTGACCGATTTGACGGCAAACAGCTCTTCCCCGGTACGCAGTTGGAGATCCAAACGCCCACGCGATTGGACGTGATTGGCTTCGTCGTCAGTCTGGCAACTTGCTTTGCTGTGATCGGACTCGCTATCCTGATTGCCGGGATCGGTGCTTAGGCAGCGATCCATATCGTCGGCACATTCGCCCGCTCAACCACGAGGAGTGCATCGATGCTGCTTGGAATCAACCGTCGCCAGTTCCTCCAGGGTGCTCCCTGTGCGGCAGTCGCCGGAGTCGCGCTGGCCTCTCAATCGTCCGTTGCGATCGATCCCATCGAGCGCAACGGCTCACCCAAATTCAAATTCAGTCTAGCGGCCTACAGTTACCGCGATTTGCTAACCGGCGACCCAGCGCAACTGAGTCTGTCAGACTTTATCCGCGATTGCGCGTCGATGGGCTTGGAAGGTACTGAACTGACGTCTTACTACTTCCCTGAGCCGACGACTACCGAATACCTTCGCAAGTTGAAGCAAGAGTGCTTCCGCCTTGGGCTTGACGTCTCGGGAACCGCAGTCGGAAACGATTTTGGCTTTCCTCCGGGGCAGCAGCGTGACCAGGAGATCGCCTCAGTAAAACAGTGGATCGACTTTGCCGAAATACTTGGTGCGCCGGTCATTCGTATCTTTGCTGGAAAGCAGAAGAAAGAGATTTCCGACGACGAGACCCATGCGTTAATGGTCGAGGGGATTGAGGAGTGCTGCGACTACGCTGGTCAGCACGGCGTGCATCTAGCCTTAGAGAATCATGGAGGGCCGACCGCGACTGCCGAAGGGCTGCTAAAGTTTGTTCGTGATGTGAACAGTCCGTGGTTCGGTGTAAATCTTGATACGGGCAACTTCTATACACCTGACCCGTATGGCGATCTGGAGAAGGTCGCTCCGTATGCACTCAACGTCCAAGTGAAAGTCGTAACTGCCAACGATGAACAGCGCCGCAACAAGGAGCCAACGGACTTTAGCCGATTGGCATCGATGCTTCGACAGGTCGGCTATCGTGGCTATATCGTGCTGGAATACGAAGAAGCTGGCGACCCCCGACAGCAGTGCCGTCGCTACGTCGATAAAATCCGCGATGCGTTTGCCTAGCTGACGAGCCCGAACAAAAAAGGGTGCCAGACATCGTCTGACACCCTTAGTTCTTATAAGGCAACAAATGATTGCTGCTCGCAACCGCTAACTAAGCCCGATTTCGTGACGAAGCGATTGCCAAGCTCGCAAATGCAAGCAGTGCCAACGATGCGGGCTCGGGAATCACACTGATCTCGACAAACGAGACATTCGTATCGCCGAAGAAATCCGGTACAACGACGATTCGGGCACCCAAAGGCTGTGCTTCCGAAGTCGTCAGGTGAACGCCTTCAGCAATCAGTGCTTGGGCGGTAGCAAGGCTAATCTGCGTAATCGGAGTACCAGTACCTGGCATTCCGTCATCGACGCCCAGTTCCACCTGAAATACACCGTCGCCGTTAATCTCGACCTCACCACGGAAGTCGCTCAGTAGACCGTCGATTTCAATGCCAAACTCATTACTACGTGCAATGCCGCCGTTGATGGTTAGCTTACCACTGAACGACTCATCGCTGTCGAAACGCAGTTTGTCTTGAACTTCTAGCAGGCCGCTGTTGAGCGTGATCTGAGCATTGTCGAAGAAGAAGAAATCATCGTCAGCGATGACACTTCCGCCGTCGACCACAAGCCCAGCGTTGTCGCTCATGTTAAGCCGATCTCCAATGTTGATAACGCCGCCGGTTACCGTAAGCGAGCTATTGGAATTGATGTTAAGGTCATCATTCGTGCTTGCCATGCCGCCTGACATCGTCATGATGCCGACTGAACCCGACCCAAGGGTAAGGTCATCGCCAATATCCAGGACACCACCAGTTTGCGCCAGCAAACCGATGTTAATACCACCTGGGTCACGGCCAACGAATACGTCACGCGTAGTCAGATCACCGCCGCTAATGGTCAGCGATCCACCGCCGTTCGCTGTACCAATGTTAACGTCTAACGCAGTCTGACCAGCCTGGGTACCGTCGACGACTAAGAGACCCAGCAGCGGAACATCAGCGCTGGTCGTTGGGGTCGGGGAAGTCGGCGGATCGCCGCCGCCAAGAGGGTTGCCGAAGGGGTCAGTAATTTCTGCCCAGTTGGCGGCATCGTCCCAAGAAGTTCCATCGCCGCCAGCATCAAATTCATAGAGGCCGTCCAATTGGCCGAATGTAGTGTTGCTCAACAGTCCGTAGAGCAACGCTACGGAAGTCAAGCGGATGGTTTTGCGAAGCATTAGCGTACCTCCCACAGTTGAGAATCAAAGACAAGGCGAATTTAGTTCGTTCACTTTATTGTAACTGACTTGCGGACACCCATGCCAGAAAAAACCGCAAGTTATTGAATTCGTACGTCTGGATCTGCCTTTTATTGCACGGGCAAGTAGTCGTCAGGATCTAACTCCTGGCTGGCTCTGGTACCAAACTTGATGTAGGTCTCCAGATCTACAGCATCGGTGATGAACTCCACGCGTCCGTCAGCGTACACAAAGTTCGCTCCGCCAGGATGGCGGCTGCCAAAAGCTCCCATTGCGAAGTACGGTCGATCGGGTGGTATCCGATCACGCTCGCGAGGATAAATCTCGTCGTATTCTGGCCCAGCGGGTGTATTCACGGCATTGTCCGTGGTACGCATACCATCGAGGTGCCGCCAAGCGCGTGACCAAATGTTACTGCTATCGATAGTATGGCTATCCTGCACCTCTCCTCCAAAGAAAGTATTGGCAGTGCCGTCCTCGATTTCGCGAATCTCGATTTCGCGAATGTAGAAGAAGATACCCGAGTTGTCGGCCTTCACGGGTAAATAACCTCGATCCCAACTAGGCCCGCGATGTCCTGAGCACATGGCGTAGTCGCTGGTTGCCGGTACATAATCGAAATCTTGGAATACTTGCAGCTCCGTGGTGGGTTCGGAATCGGCACTAGGACACACTAGCGCTGGGGGTCGATTGTTGAGCGCTTGACGAATCTGAGGAGTTGTCCACGAGGCATAGTCGATTGTTTTCTCGTCAGTCCCATTTCCGACTGGCCACAGGATTCCATTTTCACGGCTTAAGTCGAGCACATCGTATAGACTTTGCAGCTCCAAGTAAGGCAACAACTTTACGAAAGCGCTCATCTGCGATCGCTTGATTGTCGGGTTTAGTTCGCAGCCTTCGACAGGGTCACCTGTTCGGTAGGTCACTAGAACGGCACCATCGCAGCCGTGTCGACCAGCGGGGAAATGGCCGTTGCTGGATTCGTAGTTGTGCAACGCCAGCCCAATTTGCTTTTGATTATTGACACACTGCAAACGTCGGGCCGACTCGCGAGCAGCTTGCACAGCGGGCAACAGTAGAGCAACTAGAACACCAATGATGGCGATTACCACCAGTAACTCGACCAACGTGAAACCTCTGGCGACCGGTTTGCATGGTCGTAGTGAGCTCGTAGCGACTACCATATTGAATGCTCCTTGGGCTGCACTAACAGTTACTGGTCAACGTGTTCTCTCTACGAATGGCTTGCCACCGTCCCAAGAAAGATTGATGACGATGGATTCTGTTTCCTCAGAAATCTCCTGCGTTAGTCCCGACGTTTGGAATCGAAAGTACTTTGGAGGGGCATGCCACTTGCGTTGTTTGTCGTTAATCCATTCGCCTGCATTCACCGATACACGATGGACACCGGGCACGATACCGTCTTTTGCCCCGTAAGTGGAAAGCGAGAAGCGACCTTCCTCGTCCAGCTTTGCCACTGACGGCCTGGAGTTGTTGGGCACGAACTTTACTGTTCCAAAAGGCAATGGTTTTCCATCGATTAGGACTTGTCCGTTAACTCGCACACGGCTTGGTCGATTGTCACAACCCGACACTGCCGAGATCGTGGCTACCAAACAAAAGGTTAGTAGTAGTTTCTCTTTCATATGGTCAGTTTAGGCGGAGAGCGTCCCCACGCAAACCTCTACGCTCGTGCGTCCATGCTGCCACAGCAATCAGCAACAGAGCAAGGCTACCAGGCTCAGGCACCGCCTGAGCGGCGGACGCACTCGGCCCTGGACCGTAACTGTTTTGCCAATCCGTTAGGTCATCGGCATCGAAGCTGCCAGGGAAACCTCGCTGCCAGGCCAAAAAGTCCGCACCATCGACATCACCGTCGCCGTCAAAGTCACCCGCCAAACCCGCAGCCGCGGCCGAGACCTGTGTGAAATCAGTACCGCCAACGTTGACGATTTCCACGGTCAGTGGATCAGCTTCTGAGGTGGTAATGATCCCGCCTGCAATCAACAGATCGACTGCCGCAACGCTTTCTTGTGCATTTTCGAATTGCAGCAGGCCTCCCGCATTGACCTCGATGGTGCCGCTACTATTCGTTTCGCCGAAACTGCCCGCGCGGAGGATTCCACCATCAAGTGTCACGGAACCGTTAACGATAAGCGAATCATCAGCCTGCAGCAAACCGTCGGTGATCGCCACGGTCACGTCGGCCGACTCGACGCCACCGGCGGAGTTCGATGAACTTACCAATCCCAACTCCGCATCACCCTGAATTAGTATTTCCCCGCCGTCCAAATTCAGAACGGAATTCCTATACATGCGAAGTGCGCGATTGGGAGCGAGCGCAGATGTGCCGATGTTGATCGTACCCGCACTCATTGTCAGCATACTATCGGCACCGATAGTCCAATCGAGCGAGAGATCTCCGCGCGTGTTGACCTCGCCGCCTGTCATGTTCATTAGCCCCTGAGAGCCACTTCCAATCCAAAGCGTATCTGTTTCGACGGTGCCATCACTGATGTTGAAAGTTCCTGGGTTCTGGTTCCCCGGTAGGGCGACGTTCGCCGCTCCGATGCGAAACCTGCGATTGCAACTGAATGGCAGTTCGTTGCAAGAGTCTGCCGTCGTCAACGTACCGCCACTCATCGTCAGCAGCCCGGCCCCGGCGAAACGCCCAATCCGGATCTCGAAAGCTTCTGCTTCATCCCCCGGCCCAATCTCAGGAGCATCGACGCCAAACATAGAGGTCTGAATTTCTACTCGCGTACCCAGATCAGGAACTTCGGGACCGAATGGCGGGAACGGGTCAGCACCACCATCACTCCAATTGACCGACGTCATCCAGTCGGTTGGATCGTCCGGTTGGGGATCCACATCGGCCACGCCGTCAAAGTCGTAGGTTTCGTCCTCCTGAGCGATTCCAGGAGTGGAACCGAAAGCTAGCGTGAGGAAGAATAGGGTGCCAAATAACGCTGACTTGAGCATGCAGCTGCTCCCTAACCGGTGTGCTCGGGCAGAACGAGGAGTCTTAGTTACAAGAATCTCTATCTTAACCCACCACTCCTACCGACTGCAACATCTTGGCATGAAAAGGGCACCGCGAATACCAGAGGCGACGATTGACAAACAATTGGAATCGCCGATTTTTCGCACTCGCATTGCGTTACGGCAACTCACTTTTGCGCAATGCAGATCTTCGTTAGCGTTTGAGGCGAAATCTTCAGTTTGAGTCTTTGGCCGCTGGTCTGTATCGCCACACTGAGATTCTCGCGTTGGTTTGCATTACGACCGTCCGTCATTTCATTGATAACAGTACCGTAGGACCCGCGTCTTAAACTCCAGACTCGCAAAAAGACGTGACAACTTGTCGAACCGTGTGAAAACACCTCTACTTCGAGGCGATCGCGACTTGCCTCGGTCACCAGTGCGGTAAAGTCCGCATTGGTATTCTCCCACGTCACGGCATAGTAGGGCGAAAGGTTGTTTCTCACCCCATCGCCAGTCAGCATCGCTTTGACAAGTTCTGACTGTGGAACATAGACGCGATCTGTGTGAAGTGCTTCGGATGTCTTCAGCGGAGTATTGTATCGAATGTCCTGTAGGGTCTGCTCCATGCCACGCAGCAAGTGATGCTCGTCTCCGGTGAGACGGTAGCGCGCGTATGGAGTACCGTAAGCGAGGATCAGATCGTCGTAGCGTGAATCGTCTGTGGTAAATCGCCATTGGGCGACGACACTCCAGAAGGTTTCGTTTTTCATGAGCCGGAGCGCTGCCCAAGCTGCTGACCCAGCTTCGGGGGCGCTCGGCTGCGACGGATCCAACTTAGCTTGCTCCGAGCGAACCAGATCAAGGGCGCTGAAGATTGGTTGCAACAATCTCTCGTCGCCAGTGAGCTCATAGGTAAATAGCAGTTGATCCATCATCAGGCTGCCCGCGTGATGTTGCCAATCGAAATACTTCCAGTACATCTGTGGTTGGTACCAGTTTGGCTCATCCCCGTTGATGGCCTCGTCAGAGAATCGGACGGACGCGGGAATGAGTCCCCTGGGCTTCCCTTTGTCCGTCCGCATCGCCGCGTCGACCCATGCTGAGGACCATTGATGAAGCTGCTTTACTAGGGCAGGCTCGGGTTGTATCCACGCCAAGTAGCGCATGGGCTGAACTGCGCGGGTGTTATATTCGACATCGCGTCCTTTGGGTTCCGCGTCCTCCACCTGATTTGCGTTGAACCACGCACTGCGAAAGTGGAGATGCCCTCGCGAAGTTTCGCCCGTCCATACGTTGCCGAAGTGTTCCGACGTCTTCGCCAGCCGAACACGATAGTTGGGTGCGTCGGAGAGGACCGCCATGAGTGGTGCTGTGTCGGCAATCAGTTCGGCGGCGTGCTCCACGTCGCTGACCTTGGCTGCGTAGCCATCCACGACTTCGTTGCTGTGCCACACTCCATCTGCTAGCTTCTTCCATCCCTCGATCGTCGTCTGGTCGCCCAGCAGCGCGAGTGGCACCCACCAGCGCAGCATTTCCACGTCGTCTCCCCATTTCCCGCCCAGTTCGCCGTTGTCCGCCTGACGTTGGTTGACCCACCAATGGGAAATCTGCCGCATACGACATAGTATTTCGTGCTGTGCTATCGACCATTTCGGAGCATTCGGGGATGGATGATTTCGATCACACGGATCAGGCAGTTCGATCTGCTTTCCGAGGTACATGGCCAGCGTCGAATCCTCTGGATGCAACCGATACAGCGTCTGTAGATCGCGACGCCCGTGCTCACCTACGTGGGCTGGGGCCCCTTCACGATGGAGCCAGTAGAGAATGCGGCCTCTCAGATACCGCGCACGCTCTGCGATGAGATCTCCGGGAGTCTGCTCACACGCCAAAATACCATCTGCCAGAAAGACTGCCTGGTGTAAACGGTCGAACATCCCCAGGCCGGTCTTCTCACGCGCCCAACTCCAGCCTCGCATTTCAAACAGTCGGTGTGCCTCGAACAACATTCCCAACAACTCTGCGGCATATGCCGAGTAGGCATCTGAAGCACTCGAGAGTTCTTCGATCACTTCTGTTGGCAGTGTCTGGTTTTGGTATCCTCCAACCGCAGCGAGCCGATTGTGCAGCGACTGCACAGCTGGCCCCGTCTGTCCAGGAAGTCGAAACAGCGATATTCCTAGGAGCCGGACGTCTTGTTCGACCCCGATCAGCTGGAGTACTAGTCCGTCATTCGCTACTTGGATGCTGTTCTGATAGATCCGGTACAGTCTCGGCTGCGATCTTGCTGGTTCGGCGGGCGTTCCGAATGATTGCCAGAGTAGTTGTTGTTGTTGGCCCTGTAGGAGCAGGCGTAGCGTCTTTGCCGCGGTGTACTCTGCTTCCAGCTTGACGATGACGACCCATTCGCCTTGTTTGACATCAGCTCGAAAAGTAATTTCGCGTCCGTAAACTCCGTCGATCGTTGTCGCATCACGCGAGCGCACCAGCTCCGGCCGTCGAAAAGCGCCTGCGGGGCGATGCGTCCACCCGAACTTCGTTGTGGCTGCGTAGTCCGAATCAATATCTAGTGCAATCGACCCCTGATCGGTTTGCGATTCCGTCGGCTCAGCATCGAATCGAAGTACAGTTTCATTTCCTTTGAGACGGTCGGTCACACCCGACGACGACTGTGTCAGCAGCGTAAGTACAATCATTGCTTCTGCGCCTAACCGCGGGAATCTAAGATATGTCGGCGCTTTTGAGTCAGTCGTCATTATCGCTTCGGTCGTTAGTTGAATTGAAGCATGTTCTGCAAACCCTACGCCGGTGTTTGAGCGAATGCCGGCGGCCGTCGCGAGAAAACACGTGCCGACGAATGACGGCCGCTGCGAAGTACTGGCAGTAGTTCTTGGAGCAGGTTACGATAACATATTCACTGGCTTCGTGAGTCTGCTTCATGCCCCGTCCCATGCTTCGCGCACTGATTCTCATCTGCATTGGCAGTTGGTTCATGGAACCAGCTTGCTGTAAATCCGTGGATTATCTGCGCGACATTCGCCCGATCCTTTCCGATAAGTGCTACGCCTGCCACGGCCCCGACGAAGCCAGTCGTGAGGCGGACCTAAGGTTGGACCAACTCGCGTCTGCAATCACATCCGACAGCGCGCAGCACGCGGTAATCGTGCGCGGCGAGGCCGACAACAGCGAGCTGGTGCGGCGAATCGAATCCACAGATGCAGACTTGTTAATGCCACCGGCCGACTCCGGCAAAGTGCTCTCTGCGGACGAGATCGCGATGATTCGCCAGTGGATCAAAGAAGGGGCAACGTGGAAACAGCATTGGGCTTTTGTACCACCGGAGCGACCCAGCGTTCCTCAAGGCAACGCCGCCTCGCCGATCGATTACTTCGTGCGGTCGAAACTGCGTGAGCGTGGCTTAGCACCTTCGCAGCGAGCAGCGAAAGAGATTCTAATCCGTCGCGTGACATTCGATTTGACCGGCCTGCCACCGACGTTGGAGGCGGTTGACGAATTCCTGAGCGATGACGCACCCAACGCCTACGAGAAGGTGGTCGACCGACTGCTTGGTTCCCAACATTATGGCGAGCACATGGCCAGATTCTGGCTGGACGCGGCACGCTACGGCGACACGCACGGTTTGCACTTAGACAACTACCGCGAGATGTGGCCTTATCGCGACTGGGTGATCGACGCTTTCAACCGCAATATGCCCTTTGATCAGTTCGTGACTGAACAGCTGGCCGGCGATCTAGTGCCGAACGCTACCCTCGAGCAGCAGATTGCCACTGGCTTTTGCCGCGCACACGTATCGACGAACGAGGGGGGGTCGATCGAACAAGAAGTCTTCACGCGGAACGTTGTCGATCGTGTGAGCACCTTCGGAACTGTCTTTTTGGGTCTCACGCTGGAGTGTTCGTCATGCCATGATCACAAGTTTGATCCGATCAGCCAGCGCGAGTTCTATCAGCTGTTCGCCTTCTTCAACAGTCTCGATGGCCCAGCGATGGATGGCAATGTGAAAGACCCCGCTCCGGTCGTCAGCGTGCCGAGCCCTGCGCAACAGGAAACGGTGAAATCGCTCGAAGCAGAGATTGCCAAACTGCAAACCTCGCGCGATGCACTCGGTGGAACTCGTAACCCGGAGTTCGAGTCATGGCTAACGTCGGTCGCCGAATCTGGCATTCCCAACGACGAGCTTCGAATTACCGATGATCTAGTTGTGCATTGCTCGTTTGACGGAGAATCAGGCAGAGAAGTTGTCAATCACCCCAAACCTGATCAACTCGGTCAGCTGGTAGGTTCTGTTGAACGCGTGGAAGGTGCTGAGGGTAGCGGTTTGCATCTGCATGATGGTGGCCATGTGAATCTGGGCAATGTCGCCAGGCTCAACGACAGCGATTCGTTTAGCTTTGGCCTGTGGGTCAATCCATCCAATGGGCGCAATCGCGTAGTGCTCGGCAAGACGGACGCGTCGCAATTGCATCGCGGGTACGAACTGTCGCTGCTTGACGGACGGGTCACGGTGAAACTCAGTCGTCGTCAGCCCGGCTACGTGATCAAGGTAACCACACGAGAATCGTTGGTGCCAAACGACGAGTGGCATCACGTCTTCGTGACCTATGATGGCTCCAGGCGCGCCAGCGGCGTGACAATCTACGTCGACGGTCAGGCCCAGCCTGTGACGGTCTGGTCCGATGCGTTGCAGTTCAAAGGCGGCATCCGCAACAACCGTCCGCTGCTGATTGGCACGCGCGATCAGGGGCGAGATTTCCAGGGTAGCGTCGACGACGTACGCGTCTACGGTAAACGCCTGACCGATGCGGAAGTACGGGCAATCTATCTGGAAAATCAGCTTTCTTTCGTCCACACCGTGCCGAGGAAGCGTTGGACAGACGACCAGATAACCTTGCTGTCTCACTTCTACCTGTTGAACCACGACGAGCAATTCCAACACAAGACCGAGAAGCTCGGCCAACTCCTAACGGCGCTGCAGCGGGAAAAACTCGCCATTCCCACCACGCTCGTGTACCGAGAGTTGACCACCCCACGCGAAGCCCACGTCTTACAACGCGGAGAATACGACAAGCTAGGCGAGGTCGTTCACCGACACACGCCTTCGATGTTGCCACCGATGGCCCCGCAGCTGCCTCGCAACCGGCTCGGCCTGGCGCGCTGGCTGCTCAGCGACGCCAATCCATTGGTCAGCCGAGTCACAGTAAATCGCCTGTGGCAGCAGGTGTTCGGTACGGGTCTCGTCGAAACTAGCGAGGACTTCGGCAACCAGGGCGCGTTACCATCCCATCCCCAATTGTTGGACTGGCTGGCTACCGAGTTTCGCACCAGTGGTTGGGATGTCAAAGCCCTGATGAAGTCGCTTGTCATGTCCGCGACCTACCAGCAGAGTACAAAAGCAACGCCGGAGTTGATTCAAAAGGATCCGAAAAACCGGTACCTGGCTCGTGGACCTCGCTACCGCCTCGACGCGGAGATGCTACGTGACCAGGCGCTGGCAGTCAGTGGATTGCTCGTGCCGTCGGTGGGGGGCCCCAGTGTCAAGCCGCCTCAACCCAAGGGACTGTGGCTGGCGGTCGGGTTCTCCAGTTCAAATACCGTCGAGTTCGTTGCAGACACCGACCCTCGGAAGATCCACAGGCGTTCGCTCTATGTCTTCTATAAGCGAACTTCGCCGCCACCGGCGATGAACACGTTCGACGCGCCCTCGCGTGAGTCCTCGTGCGTCCGACGCGAACGCACCAATACACCCTTGCAATCACTACTACTGATGAACGATCCGCAATATGTCGAGGCGGCACGTGCACTGGCGGCTCAAGTGATGCGATCGCCGTCGAAAACTGACCAGCAGCGTGCAGAATTGATGTATCGCCTGTGCACCGCGCGCGACGCCGATGCGCTCACGATCGCGGAGCTAATGGATCTTTATCACGCACAACGCAAGCGTTACCAAGCAGACCCGTCAGCCGCCGAGTCGTTGCTGTCGGTAATGTCCGACTATCGGTCGGATGACGAGTCGCTGGGCGCGAGTGAACATGCAGCTTGGACATTGGTCGCCAATCTGATCCTCAATCTGGACGAAGTCGTCACCAAGAATTGAACTGCCCCGCGTTAGCGAGAAACGGTCATGCATCCAATTCGCCAGCATCTCTCGACGATGACCCGCAGGCATTTTTTTCAGCGCGGGGCGATGGGGCTGGGCAGCGCCGCGCTGACATCGTTGTTGCCTGACGGGGCCAACGCAGCTGCCGGCACATTGGCTCCGACGATTGGCCTCCCCGAGCTTCCACACTTCGCACCCAGGGCAAAACGCGCGATTTACCTGTTCATGGCAGGCGCTCCCTCGCAGATGGACATGTTCGATTACAAGCCACAGATGGCCGATTGGTTTGACAAGGACCTTCCCGAGTCGGTGCGACAAGGCCAGCGTCTCACAACGATGACGAGCGAACAGGCACGCTTTCCCGTCGCACCGTCAAAGTTCAAGTTCCGCCAGTATGGCAAGCATGGAGCGTGGATAAGTGACTTGCTGCCGTACCACGGACGCATGGCCGACGATTTGGCGATTGTGAAATCGCTCTACACCGAAGCAATCAATCACGATCCGGCGATCACCTACATTTGCACCGGCAACCAATTGCCCGGTCGCGCGAGCTTGGGAGCGTGGCTCAGCTACGGACTCGGCTCGATGAACGACAACTTGCCGACTTTCGTTGTGATTACGCCCTCCTGGAGCGGACCGCAGGAGGCTCAAGCACTCTACAATCGGCTATGGGGATCTGGTTTTCTGCCCAGCAAATACCAGGGAGTGGCGCTTCGCAGCCAAGGTGACCCAGTATTATTTCTATCGAATCCTCCCGGCATCGACCGCCAGGATCGTCGACGGATGCTCGATTCGCTCAGCAGACTGAATCAACGCACGCTCAGCGAATTTGGCGACCCCGAAACGCAGGCTCGCATTACGCAGTACGAGATGGCGTTTCGCATGCAAAGTTCGATCCCCGATCTAACAGATCTCGCTGACGAGCCACAACATGTGTTGGACATGTATGGCCCGGAAGTGAACAAACCAGGTACGTTTGCTGCCAGTTGCTTGTTGGCCCGTCGGATGGCGGAGCGAGACGTCCGCTTCGTTCAGATCTTTCATCGTGGCTGGGATCAACACAAGAACATCGCGGTCGATTTGCCCAGTCAGTGCCAGGACATCGATCAGCCATGTTGGGCGCTGATCCAAGATCTCAAGCAACGCGGCCTGCTCGAAGACACGCTCATCGTCTGGGGCGGCGAGTTCGGACGGACCACTTACTGCCAGGGCGAACTAACCCGCGAGAACTACGGCCGCGACCACCATCCTAAGTGCTTCACGGTATGGCTCGCTGGTGGCGGCATTCAACCAGGACAGGTCTACGGCGATACCGACGACTTCAGCTACAACGTCGCGGACAAGCCGGTTCACATCCACGACCTGAACGCGACGATTCTGCATTGCCTTGGGATCGATCACGAGAAACTCGCCTACCGATTCCAAAGCCTCGACATGCGACTAACAGGTGTGGAACCTCAAGAAACTGTTCGTGAATTGCTGCTCTGATGTCAAAGTCGGGTGCGCAGCGACAACACATCCTCGTCGCGAGAAACTGACCATCGGATAGCTCGACGACATTGAGATTACGGGCCGAGGGCCACGGGGATCGAATTCAGCATCACTAAGCTGAGTCCACAACCCGAAATGCGTCCGCGACCCGGCGGTGGGCATTAGAAATCGCGTTATTCGCGTCGCGGACGCGATCAAAGTCGTTTGCTTCCAGCAAGTCCTTCAATTGCTCGAGGCGACCGCGAAGCAGCTTGGCTTTCGCCTGTTGATACTCACTGATCTTCCAGCAGCGCAAGTAGTAGCCTACCTGCAACCTCCGAGTGAGATCGTCATATCTTTCGATGCTCTTGACGGCCTTCTCAACTTCCTTTCCGGACGCGTATGACAGGGCGTCGGCCTTTGCGTATACCATATCCTCAAGCGTCTGATCTGGAGATGGGTAGTAGACGAAGCAGCCGATCACGCTTAAGGCGATCAACCCAACAATGGCAGTGGCTCCCAACACCGGGCCGGGGACAGTCACGTCTAGCCAAGACGGCTCCGCGGTCGCAGCGCTGTCCGCGGGCTCGGCGAGGGCAGCCTCAATGCGGTGCTCAGGGTCCCAGTACTTCAGCGCCAAACCCACCGCAAAGAACAACATGACTGCCGCCAGTGAGGTCACTTCGTAAAGCTGTGCGTTGGAGGATAACTTCGCCCAAGCTCTGACAGCCAAGCTGACCGTTGACGATCCGTGAAACGGACATGCGTAAACATCGAAGGCGTGCGTGTGAGGGTGCTCGACGTCGCCTGCAGAATAGAGCGGATCGTTGACTGCGTACGCGATCATCAAGACGACGGTCGTGAAGGTCAACAAGAACGCAGAGGCACGCTTAAAGCCATAGGTCTTCCACGCCCACGCGATCAGACCTAAATTGGCACCCGTCCCCAACGAGAGGAGGACATAGGCGGCCCCGACTGAGTTGCCATGAATAAACATCCCGCCAACCTGCATCATGACGTTGAGGGGAGTCGCATAGGCCGGTAGCGCAACTACCAACATTTTGAGCGGCGCCCAGATATCGGTGTGAGCCATCGAGTCGGTCAGGCTGCCATGGGGAAAAATTGCAGCTAGGAGGATGCTACCAGCCAAACCGATCGCGGCGTAGATTGCCGTTGGCCCTGCCATGTGTCGCGCCGCAACGACGGCAACTGCGACCATTCGCTTCAGCCCCGGCGGAACCTGTGGCTCCTGCGGCACCTGGATCTCAGTGCCTTCAAACAACCAGTCCCACAACATACCCACAGTCGTCACGACAATCAGCGACCCGAGCGCGAATGTAAGTATCACGATTGGCGTCGAAAGAGTGAGACCATACAGCAGAGACAATGGGTTGAAGAGTGGAGCTGTGAGGGCAAATGCTAAGATCGCTCCGCCCCTTAACCCAGCACGACGTAGCTCGTATGCGATTGGGATCACGCCGATCGAACAAACGGGCAGTAGCATGCCCCAGAACCAGGCTTGCGGAAGGCTCCGCCAGCTCTTTCCTCCGAAGATCTTGAACGTGAGCTCAGGTCCGAGCAGGCGGCGAAAGACGCCTGCTACGAACAACCCCACCAAGAGCGTAGGCGCTCCTGCAAGAGCTGCTTCTCCGAATCGGACTAAGCCACCCCAGAATATCGCGTTCATCGATTACCTTTGCTCGTCTCCGTTGAAGACACGATCTGTCGCGCTTCCTTATTCAGACGCTTCCTCGTGGCTTTCTTCGTCATGGTCGTCTTCGTCGTGCCCATCTTCGTCATGGTCGTCTTCGTCGTGGCCATCCTCGTCGTGGGCGTCTTCGTCGTGATCATGGTCGTCATGCTTTGCGGGGGCTTCGGCTCCGCCCAGTTTCGGCAAATAGGCCTCGAGTGCCGCCACTCCCTCGTCGACGGTCGATTTGGCTGCGTCGTAGGCCGCCTGCTTGTCGCCGTCCTTCTTGTGAAATGCCGAATCAATCTCTCCGAACGCTTCAAACAGTCGATCGACCTCAGCCTTGATCGCATCCCACTCGCTTTCTGGCAGGTCGGTATCCGCCGCCAAATCGGGCATGGACTTCAGCAGGTGGCCAACTTTATGGAGCGGCTCGTGAGCGCTCTTGGGGTCGTCCTCCTCCATGGCGGTCCGAATCGCATCGGCTATCTCCGTGAGTTCCGCGATCGCAGCCTGCAGATTCTTGGGTCGATCGGAATGGTCGTGATCATGACCATGGCCGTGACCAGCGTCTTGCTTGCTTGCGTCCGCAGCTGGCTGGCAGCCAACGTTTAAGCAAGTTACGTTCACGCAAAGGACACCTAGAAAAAGTGCCGTGCAACTGTTCATTTCAAATCCTCTTGGTTCGAGCGTGCAGGCGTTAATCCCACAAAGGGGTAGCCACGTCTGTCAGTATGGAATCGATAATCGGATCCGCGTTGCTGAAGTCTCCCGCGAGACGCACACTTAGGATCGGCTTGGCCACATCCTGGATGTCGTCAGGTGTGACAAACTGGCGACCCTGCAGGTAAGCACGCGCCTGAGCGACACGTTGCCAAATCAGCAGTCCGCGCGGACTCAGCCCGAGTGCAACTTCTGAGTGATTTCGTGTCGCTTCCGCGAGATCTACCAGATAGCGATTCACCTTTTCCGCGACCGTGATCTCAGCAACCTCGTTCTGAATATCGGCAAGTGACTCAGGTGTCAGCACAGTGCTCTCGGGGCGATGGTTTGTCGGAGCGCCAACTTGTGCCGCAAGTATTTCCATTTCGGTGGCACGTCCAGGATATCCGATCGAGAGCCTCATCGCGAACCGATCGAGTTGCGCCTCGGGAAGTGGGTAGGCACCGTGGCTGTCCACGGGATTCTGCGTCGCCACGACGAAGAATGTTGCTGGCAATCTATGCGTGAGTCGATCGATGGTGACTTGCCGCTCGGCCATCGCTTCAAACAGCGCGCTCTGAGTCCGGGGGGCTGCACGGTTGATCTCGTCGGCCAAGAGTATGTTCGCAAAGACGGGGCCTTCGCAGAACTCAAACTCGCGTGTCTTCTGGTTGAACATGCTGAAGCCGGTAATGTCGGTCGGCATCAGGTCCGGGGTGCACTGCACACGCGAATATTGGCCGCCGATCGCGTCTGCCAACGTTTTGGCGAGCGTGGTCTTGCCCAAACCCGGCAAGTCCTCAAGCAGCAAGTGTCCCCTTGCGAAGAGGCATGCAAGCACGAGTTCCACTACGTCTTCTTTGCCACGTATGGCCGAGTTCAGACGGTCGCGGAGAGACCTAATTGCATCGGACGACTCACGCTGCTCAGGAAACCTTACGACGGAATTCTCACTCATTACCCTCTTCCCCTGCTGATGCCCGCGAGGCTCATGCGGTAGCCTGCCGGCGAATGCAATGCGGTGGCAGCGGCTTGCCTGCACAGCGCCTTCGCTTCGGCATCGGAATATTGATTGGGCACTCCCTCCCCATAGAGTGCCCAATTGGCAAGATCAACAAATGAGCCCTGCCAGTCGTCGGTCGTCGGACGTAGAGATGCCACGTCATCACTCCACCGACTCAGTGATAGTCCCTTCGCACGCGGGCACCCGTGCACTCTCGCACGACGCTCCAGCAGCCGCACCGTCGAAGTGACCCGATAGCGAATATCGCCCCAACGGTGAACCAGCAGCCACCATGCCGTGACCGAGAGATCGAGTAGGTAAGCCTTTCTGCTCCAAGCAACCGCAAGCATCGCCGCAACGCTCAGCGCCAGAACCGGGTTGCGCTTCAACGCATGCCACGTCAGTGCCGCGCGTGCGAAGAGTTTCGTCCAAAGCGATTCAGGCGCGAGCAGAACCTCGAATCCGGGCGTCGGATCAACAGCAATCCAGCAGTCTGCCGCGTTGGGGGCGGAACCTCGCCTGTTACCTGCAGCCGCAGAAGAAAGTACTTCCACCCAAAAGTGAGCGTCCTCCGCGTAGACCGAAGTTATTCGTGACTGCCGCTCGTAATTCTTAGGGTCAGCGTAGAAGCCACTGACGATCCTGCTTTCATAGCCCAGCGAGCGGAGCAGCAGCGCTGCCGACGTGGCGAAGAGATAGTCGGGGCCGCGTTTGGATTCCAACAAAAAGTACTTGGCCGCATCGTCCGCGTCTTCCGGCACCATCGCCTCCGCATCGAGCGTGTATTCCGTCCGCAAGCGATCGCAGATTGCCTCGATCTCTGGCCAGCCTTCGTTTACGCCCTCCGTCCAACTTAACGCCATTGTCGTGAGCGAATCGTCGGTAGCGGCTGCTTCAGCCTTCGCCTTGAACACTCTCGGGTCGTCGACGCCAAGTCGTTGTAGGGATTTGATGTGCAGAATCGACAGCTGAGGAATGTGGTCCATATCCAGCGCCAGCATCCCGTCGGGCGTCGTTCGAAACAACTTCTCGGTATGGAGTTTGTCAATGTGCACGCTCGTCACGTTGGGAGGCGTCGGCACGCGATCTGTTTTCAAGTTGAGGATGCGCAATTCGTGGCGATCTCGGTGGGTAAAACTACGGTCGGGCGTCCGACCGACTAGGGTCGCCCAATACTTGTTGCCTTCAGCATCAAGATCCAGTCCGAGCTTAGCTTCCTGAATGCTATCGGAGGCGATGAGCTTGTGACCATCCCACGTGTCGTAGGTGTAGAGACCAAGATGAACGGGCACTCTACCGACAACTTGCAACAGCGCACGCGAGCGAAGGTCCTCTAGCTTTCGCGTCTCTTGCTTCTTTCTACGGACAGTATCGAATTCACGTCCAGCGCGCTGATTGATCCCTCGACGTTGGTGATTCTCTTGCATCTGGCTAGGAGCAAGCGGAATGGCACGCTGGCGGCCCTTCTTCTTGGGCTTCGGCTTGGCATCCGAGAATTCGTTGATCACGTCGTAGAGACTCGGCATCTTGGATTCGAGAAACAGCTCGCTTTCAATGGGCCCAAATCCACTTGCATTGTCCTTCGCACTCACCATCTGCGGACCGTCACCAACGCCTCCGAATGCGAACTCGTCCTGTCCCCCAGTCCCACCAGAACTCGGCAACAGACCTTTGATCGCCGTCGTGAAGTTCCTGCCGGTAGCCAATGGAAGCGACGCAAGAACTGTGACGATCGCCAGGGCCGCGGCACCGACGATCGGCTTCCACGGAATACGGCGTTCACTGCGCGACACAAAACATCCGCTCAGCCGATCCCAATAGGCCCCCATGAGCCACCACATTCCGATCACTGCATAAACAAACACCAGTGCGATCGTCCAACGATCGAGCAGCCAAAGAAAGCTATACAGCATCACGAAACCGCTCGCTAACGATCCGAACACGAGACTCCGTGCATCTCGATTCCGCGCCCCGAGGCAAATCATGAGATTGCGCAGGCCCAACACGAGCTGCACCTCAAACGGATTTCCAAACGCTGAGTACGTTCGTTGAGTCACATCCGCGACAAATGGCAATGCCGCTATTGCGACGAAACCGATCGTGGTAACTGCGTTAGCAGTATTTCGGTTACTCCACCGATCACTGCGACGGATCACCACCGCTATAACGAATACGACGATGAGCTGCAATGACTCATGCGGCACAAACCCTTGGCGATCATACAGCGCGAGCTGCAACATCAACGTCGCGATCGCCATCAGGACATACGTTGGTCCGGCCAGTGCCAAATTAGACTGCATAGCGTCGCCCCCTCAGCCCCTGCTGCCAACCGTGACGAACCTGTGTTGGTATGTCTGTCTCTTGCGACAATTCAATCCAGCCTCGCGACAATTTGCCCGCATCATCGTCGGCATGAGTTGGCCGATCCACCACAATGACGATCGAGTCACCGGTAACTCTTGGTGAACGGTCCGTTGTTATGTGGATCATGAGCGTGGCTGCACCATTGGATGCAACCGCGAGCCCAGCACGTCGGCCGCTGGGAACATCTGCGGTATTCAACAAAGCAAACCAATCCAGCACAGTCGTCGGATTGTTCCCCTTTCGCTGTGAATGGAACTGATCTGCATGAGACTCGATCACGACGGTGACGCCTTGCCGTAGTAGCACATCACAAATACTCGCCGCGATGCGGATCGACCACTCAACGCTCGATTGCGGACCACGTCCTCGATGGAGAGATGGGTGGGTATCAAGCGCTATCCTCGCTTCTGTGACGGCTTGCCCCTCCCGTTCGTAAGAGACGAGTTTGTCATAAAGAGCGGTCTTCGCCCAATGAATCTGTCGCATCGAGTCACCAAATCGATACTCACGCACGGTGGTTCGATGACCGACGGAGCCGGTCGCACACTCGCTGGTCTGTCCGGTCCAAGACTCGGAACCAGATGGCAATACGAGCGGTGGCAACTGGAATCGCGCTGGCCACACGATCAGCCTGGAAAGCACCTCGATATCCTTTTTGGCCTTCCACAGGCCAAAGGGAAACTCCGTCACGAGTTGCGGATTAACCGCAGGGTAGCGGCCACGCACTGCCGGCGTGAACGTCCAGTTGAAGTACCCGCGCGACCACCCTCCAATACGCGCCACCGCTACTGCTGGTTGCTGCGCTTCATCCGCCTCTTCCCCGAAGCCTCCTTCGACAGCTAAACCCCAAACGGGCCAAGGCCATCGATTCGTGATCACCAACTCTGCTTCGACAGGCTTGCCTTCCTCAGCGCGCGTGGCCGCAAACCGCAACTGACACGTCACGCCCCGAATCCCAATCCAGGGCCAAACGCAACCAATCGCAACCACGGCCGTAATCGCGGCGAGTACCACAAAGCCGTGCGGCGCGACGAACAGCCCGCACAGCAACGAGGAGATCCCCAGCAGCGCCAACACACCTAAAGGTCGTCGCAGCCAGGCAAGATATGGCGAGGCCCACTCGCAGTACTGACGCTCGACGGCCAGCACTCTGAGTACGTCCCAAAGTGTCTGCTGTTTGGGCACACGAGGCGAACTCATCCGCGACTCCCCTCCATGGCATGGCTATCCAACGTAGTGACCGGAGGCGAATGCTTGGCCGCCGATCGAGACGCATGCGAATGCCGCCAATCAACCAGTCGCCGCAGCACCGTGGTCGAGAGCGAGTGCAGTGCCAGTCCGCTTATCAAGACGACAAAAGGCCATCGCCAGCTAGCAACAACTTGCCCACCAGCTCCCAAATGCTCGTGCGGACCCGCAGCATGCGACTCAGACGGCGAGGCACCAAAGTGCAAATGGCGATGAGCGTGGCTGCCGCCGTCTGCCGCAATCGACGTGTTGTCAGGAGCGCCTGCCAGAGGAAGATTCCCAATCGCCAATGCCGCAGTCACCGCCAGTGTTGCCACGGCGACGAAGTAGAACACTGCCACACGTGCACCCAAGCCAACGCGAATAGCATTGAGCTCCCCCAAGTTGGTAGCCGGACCGGCCACCAAGAAGGCAACTGCCACCCCCGGATCCGCCCCCTTCGCGACCAGGCTCCCTGCAATCAACAGCGCCGGAACGGAGCAGGTGTAGGCCGGCAACGCAAATAGCATAACCGTCAAAATGGACAACAAACTCGGCTGTCCGATCAGCGTCGTCACCCACTCATCGGGCGTGAATACGAGCAAGACGGTGCTTATCAGCAGCCCAATGACGAGCGACAGAGACACTTCGCTGCCGAAGTCAAATAAAGCCCAGCGAGTTGCTGCTACAACTCTACGACCAGTTTTTGGAGTTTCATGATTGCATCCGCAGCCACAGCGTGGGGCGGCATCACGTGCATCATCCTGGACTTTGAAAATCGAGTTGCCGAGTAAGCCTAGAGCGCACGAACCACACAGGACCAAGATCGCATACGATCCGAGCAACGCCGGTCCAAGTAGTGACACACCGAGCACAATCGTCACTGGAGATAGCGCCGGGGCGCTGGTCATAAAGGACAATGCCGTCCCAGTTCCTGCCCCGGACCGAGCCATCCCCAAGCCCAGCGGAATCGTGCTGCAAGAACAAATTGGCAGCAGTGTTCCCAGGCCAACAGAGCGCAGCACCGGCGCGAAGCCAACGCCACCTAGGCGCTTCTTCATCGCTGCGGCCGGGACAAACTCGTGGATCAATCCGGCGAGCAACAGACCTAGTACAACAAACGGTGCTGATTCGCTCAGCGACTCAAGCAGAGCGAACATGCCCCGTTCCAAGAGGGCCATGCAATTTTCCTTTAACTGCCGCGCAGCTCAGGAGTGAATTCTGCATGTGGCCCCACACGCAGACTACGCGCAGGTGGAACCACAATGTGGAAGCACGGTGAGAACAGCCGCATCATTTTCGTCGGTTACATATGACGCGGCTTGACTTTGCCTTACGCAGGTGGACCGCGCGAAGGTTCCAGACGCAGCGACGTGTCAGGAATCGCTGCCGGGATAGAAATCGCGACCATGCCGCGACTCGCCCAGACGTAGTGCTCCGGGGAGTCTGCGGTTGGCGTCGAATGGAAATGAGATAGCAGACGGCAGATGGCGCAATCCTGCTCGGCCCCTAAGAGCCAGCCACCTTCCGAATTCGGCGCTCGATCACCGGCATTCGACCGTGGGCTGCAAGTAGCTGAAGCAGCCGACGCATCGCAGAAGACACAATCGCAGCTGCCGGCCGAGGTTACGTCGTCGGTGACTTTCGGACAACACGGGCACGATCCGCACGACAGATGTCCGTGGTGACAGCAATCAAAGACGGCATGCAATCCCGTACCGAGACCGCCCACAAGCCCAACCAGGACTAGTGAAATGCAAACAGTCAGCTTTTGAACGAGAGTGGGAAGCATATGCAATTGAGTTGCATGATTTCTCCTCATTATGCGCGGACTTTCAGAATCAAGCAAGCTGTTGTCGAATAACACTTGCAATACAGCTGCAGCATAGCAGCCCTCTCCTGGACCGAAACTAGTCGGAAAAGCGCCCCGCAACGTCCTCTGGCTGAGATACAAAGTGGTCAATTGCCCATTTATCCTGTGCACTGATAGGAGAATCCGCACTCGCGAGATTCAGCTGCCAGGATCTCCGTGTGGCCAGATAGGTGCCGAAGTCGCGCCGACCCACTTCCTCTCGCTGCACGCTTGGCCGGCTGCCCGTCGCGCTCGGCCAACTCGGGCGTTCCGTTGGGATCTGACTACAATCCGCGGTAAGATGCCGGTTATCAGTTTTGTCAAAGATGTCCGCTTACTTCGCAAACGCATGACCGTGCAACCGCCAGATCAGCGACGCAACGGTAGAGCGATCAAGCCCTGTTACCTCTTCGCGGCCTTGGCACTTTTGATGCTTACGATCGTCTGGTTATGGACTTACGCAGATTCGTCTGATAGCGCGATGAAGAATCAGCTTTATGGAAGTTGGATTCCGCATGAGGGATCACTCGTCACAATTCACCCCGATGGAAGTGCTTTCGAGCAAACTTCGGGCGGTGTCACTCAACAAAGATACAAATGGTCGTTGGCTGGTGACGTGATTTCGGTTCAGCGAATCAAGACGGGGAAGTCCATGATCGATACAGTCGCGGAATTCGTCGAACGAATGCTAGGTGAGGGAACCCAAAACTTTACGATCGTCAAGCTATCCAAGAATTCGTTAACACTGGTAAGCCAAGAGAACAATGCAACATTCGTGTGGATTCGCGCCAACGACGAGAACACGATTGCTCGAACTGACCAACGCTGAGTTGTCCTAGCAGAAGAACGTCAAGCCCGGGCGCATCGATTGGTGAGTGACCACCGCGACGTGGCGTCACTCAGCTTTTGAGCTCAACCAGATTGGGCTCTCCAGGCACGATGACTGAAGTGACTTCGTCGTCGATCAGTTCGTAGAAGACATTGCGCTGACGCGGTTGGTATCCTAGTTCGGAGATCGCGCCACGGATTTGCTCTAGTGTCAGATGATGGACCGTGCCTGCTTCGGCCACGACATTCTCTTCGATCATCAGACTGCCCATGTCATTGGCGCCGTATAGCAGCGCCATCTGCCCAACCTTGAGTCCCTGCGTTACCCAGCTCGATTGGATGTTCTCGAAATTGTCGAGGTAGAGCCGCGCGACCGCGTTGGTCTTGAGGTACTCAAACGCGCCCGCAGGCGAGGTATCGGCCATGTCCGTATGGTCGGGCTGGAACGTCCAGCAGATGAATGCTGTGAATCCGCCGGTCTCATCTTGCAATTGTCGAAGCCGTTCGAGGTGTTCGATGCGCTCTTCCAGTGTTTCGACGTGACCAAACATCATCGTCGCGGTGCTGCGGCCGCCCAATTTGTGCCACACTCGATTGACGTCCAACCAGTCGTCCGTCATCACTTTACCACGCGTAATCGCATCGCGCACGCGATCGACCAAGATCTCCGCCCCGCCACCCGGCAGGCTACCGAGCCCGGCAGCCCGTAGTCGCGTCAGCACTTCCTCGGTGGAAAGCTTCGACACTTTGGTGAAATGATAAATCTCCGGAGGGCTGAACCCGTGAACGTTAATCTGTGGGAAGTTGCTCTTGATATCCCGGAGCAGTTCTTCGTACCACTCGATTTTAAACTCGGGATGCAAGCCGCCCTGCAGCAGGATTTGATCGCCGCCCAGTTCGGCAGTTTCTTCGATCTTCTTCAGCAGAACCTCACGGTCGAGGACATAGCCCTCGTCTGACTTGGGCGGGCGATAAAAGGCGCAGAAATCGCAGACCGCCGTGCAGACGTTGGTGTAGTTAATATTGCGATCGATGTTGTAGGTGCGGAAGTTTTCAGGATGCAACCGACGTGTCACCTCGTCGGCGGCTCGCCCCAAGGACGCGAGGTCGTGTGATTGCAAAAGCTGAAGCGCGTCGTCTGCGTTAAGGCGCTCACCGGCAACCGTGCGGTCAAGAATCTCGCTGATCGGTGACTCAAGTGGTTCGTGTTGGGCAATCATCGGATATCACTTGCGGAACGTTGGAAATCAGATCAAGCTTCGCAGCTTCGCGGTAATACAAATCGAGACCGGCCAGCTGCTGTTTATCAAGCGTGAAGTAGAGGTTGCGGTCGAGATACTCGAAGACCATTTCCTCGGGCAGGCCCATCTTAACCGATTCTCGACGCGAAATCTCCTGTAAACAACGACAACCCTCATCGCGAGCGGCCGAAAGAGCGTCGGCGAGCGTCTCGCTGAAGTAACCTGGGCGAGCGATCCACATCGCGAATACGAACGGCAGCTCCGCCCACCGACACCATCGGTCTCCCAAGTCCCAAACCTCGAGGAACGGGCGTTGTTGCTGCTCATTGCTCAAGTCGTAAATCGCGCGATCTCCAATCACCAACACGGCGTCCGCGTCGGCGCCGGTTGGTGAATCACCAATAGGCAGGCTTGTGAGTTGAGGGCGCACTCCATGGAGCTGGTGCAAGAGTATTTGTGCCAGCACGGCACTTGTCCGCGACCCTTCGTCGAGTGCTAGTGTTTTCACGCTCTCTGGGGGAACGCGGAACATCAGTTTGACGCTCAGCACTGGCCCTCGACAGCCGATGCACGCATCCGAAACAATCGACCACTCGGGGTGTTCGGTAAATGCGATGGACGGAACCAACGCCACGTCCAGCTCGCCAGAGTTTAGCCGATCGGCAAGGCGACTCGGCAAATCGAAGATCAATTCAGCGTCTGGCAGGCGGCCCTGCAGGCCATGAACGAGCGGCTTGGTGTTGAGATAGCTGACCGCCCCAATTCTGAGTGGACTATCGCAGTTATTCCGACTGTTTGGCATTTCAAATTCTGTACGGCAAAGTCCCGCGGGTGCGCCACCATTTGGGCTTCTATTCTACGGAGCGTGGTGAGTCGCTGCTAGGTCGGGTCTAGTGTGGTAACCGCAAGTGTTATTGCGTGTAAACAGCGGTTTCAGGTGGGCGCATCGCGGTCTTCACGCGGTGTATCGGCAGTAACTAGACCTCAAGCTCGCGGAACGCTTTGAGTCCGCTGTGCATCGGAATCACGGTAACAATGGCCGCCAGGATCAGCGCACCGCCAATGCCAAGGCTGAGCCACAGTTTCAAGAATCCGGGCTGCAACATTTTAGGTGGAATCTCCGTACTGTAAGCGAGCAAGTAGAAATGGCAGGGCAGGGCAGTCAGCAATACGACCGCCAGAATATAGATAGCGCTTAACACCAGATTCAGCGTGCCACCAAAACCGGCGGCAATCTTGGAAGGCGACTGTTCCCGAAAGTTGGGCATCATCGCGCCCAGTCCCACCGCCATACCAGCCAAGCCGATGCAAAGCAACAAGCAGATCAGCTGATGAACCATGACGACCATCGGTTGCACGTCGAGCATCAGGTCGCTCACCAATACCAACCCACTACACGGCAGCAGCGACCCACCTGCCGCAAACAGGAATTTGCCCCACAGAATCGTATCGCGATTTACGGGCAGCCGACCGAGGATCCAGAATCGCCGCCCTTCGAGACTAATCAGTGGATAGATAAAGCGTGTGGTGAAGGTCGAGAGGATTAGCCCCACGACAGCCAAATTCAAAAAGCTGACGACATTCACCCACGTCAGCACGCTGACATCCGCGCGATGCTGACGAAAGCGATCGATATTGGCAAAATACAACAGCAGCAAGCCAAAGAAGATCAGGAACTGCGACCACTGCACCGGGTCGCGACGAAACATCCGCAGGTCCTTGGTTATTAGCAATCGCATCGGAACGCTAAACGGTGAGAATGCCCAGTAGGCGATCCGATCAACCCAGGCCATCACCGGCTTGCTCTCGCGCGCCTGTCGCGTGTTGAGACCATGATAGCTTTTGCGAAACACGCGTCTGCCGACCCAGGTCACCATCACGTGAAGAAACAGGGCATTGGAGACCAAGACGATCAGGTACTTGCCCCCGTCGAGCCACGGCAAATCGTCCGGATCAGTGGACAGGGGACGCCGTGCCGCATCGAGCAGACCGTTGCTTAGCCACGTACTCGGCAGCCACTCTCCGCGTGTGAATTCGAACCGATGAAACGTCTCCTTGAACCACGCAGCCCCGAGCAAATCGGCGTTGCTGATGTTGAGCGTACGCCAAATCGAGAAGTAGGCCGCACCAATCACAACGACCGCCAGCAGCCCCACGACGATCCGTCGCAAATGGGGCAAGCGGCTAATGAGCAACAGGCATGCAATCGCACCGATAGCGCATGGGATGTACGCGAAAGAGACGACCATCACAGGAAGATAGGCATAGTAATACCAGGGCGCTGAGACAACCAATCCGTAGGCGACCATCATGGGGCTCGCCAGCAGGAAAAAACCCCAACTACTGAACAGCAGCGCCTCTTGAAACCGGAAGAACACGAGGCGCGAATCCCGCACCGGCAACGTCATCAGGAATGCTGTCTCACGTGTCGCGTACAATCCACCGTAGAGGATGATTCCCGCCGAGAAGATCAGCATCACCTGCAGAGACACAAAAAACAGGGTGAACACAAACTGTACCGTTTGCGCGTGATATTGCGCGCCTGGTGCACCCACGTTATCAACGACGAACTCAAAGCCGCTGTAGAAAAGTGCAAACAGCCCCAACCAGAAAACAAGACTCAGCCCAAGCACCAACGCCGTCCGCAATCGCGCGTGCCGCAACAGGTACTTCAGTTGCGTCCGCCCGACTTGCCAGCGCAGTTTCCAGAAGATCTGCCCCTCGCGCTCTTGCGACGGCAATCGTTCGCTCTCATGCGTCTGATAGACTGGGGCGGAAACGGTGAGTTCGGACATAGACGGTTACGAATGATCTAACGGGTGCACGGCGACGCGGCGTGCCAATTCTTGGCTGGTACCATCGGGTTAGTTTTGCATGAGGGCCAGGTAGAGAGCCTCCAAGGAATCGCCGGCTCCGCTCACCTGACTTCGCAGATCTTCCACCTTGCCGTCGAAAATTAGGTTGCTGGTCTTCATCACGGCAACGCGATGTGCAATCTCTTCGGCCACGGCAAGCGTATGGGTGGACATCAGCACGGTCTTGCCCTGTTCGGTATATGCCTGCAGCAAATCCTTAACCAATCGGATACTGTGCGGATCCAGGCCCACCATCGGCTCGTCCACCACCAGCACCTCGGGCTGATGAATGAGCGCCGCGGCGAAGACCGTGCGCTGCCGCATGCCGTGCGAGTAGCTTTCGGTGAGTTGGTCCAAGAAGCCAGTCAATTGAAACCGCTCGGCTTCTCGTTCCACGGCTTCCCGCGACTCGACGGTGGTCAAGCCGTACATTTCCGCCACGAATGACAAGAACTCGCGGCCCGACAGCTTATCGTAAAGAAATGGCTGATCCGGCACATAGCCGATCAGACTGCTCGCCTCGCGCGGGTGATCTACGACTGTGTACGGGCCGACCTGAACCTTACCCTCGCTAGGCCGCAGTAACCCCACCAGCATTTTGATGGTCGTGGTTTTGCCGGCGCCGTTGTGACCTAGCAGCGCGAGCAGCTCGCCTTTCGCAACACTAAGATCAAGATCGCTTACGGCAACACGATTACCGTAGTTGCGGGTCACGTGCTGGAATTGGATCATGCGACACAGAGCTTCTTGCAATCGGTTCCCAACAACTCAGCACGTCTCTGGCGACTTTACCTTAGTTCGCGGCAGCCGTATTGGGAGTGTGAATTGCGTCCTTCTCTTCCTCGTCGTCATCGATGGCGAGCAGGTATTCCTCAAAGAGCTCCTGCCCCGCCCGCTTCGCGGCCTCTTCGGGCAACCGCTCAAAGCGTAGCTTCGACTCGCCCAGATACACATCCCGTCGGAGGACGTCCCCACTTCTCGGTTCGACCCAAGACACACCCTGGATTCGGGCATTTGCTGGAATCCCCGAGGAGCCGATCGATTTGTAGACGACGCGCATCACCGACTTCGTTTCTCCGTCGTGCTGAATGGTCTCTCGATCGACGACTTCAACCTGGACCAGTTCCACGGGATCGGCCGGTGAGCTAAAGGGGCTATACACTTTTTCTTGCCAACTGCGTCCCTTGTGCATGTAGGGCAATTTGGCATCCGGGAACAATGCCTCGCTCATCGCTTCGCTATTGGGCAAGAAGATTCTGGTGGTGTGGCTAAAGTCGTTGGACCGCACTTTTAGTTTCAGATAGGACTCTTCGATTCTGCCCGACATCTTCAGAATCGAAGGCATGTCGTTCAGCGAGACGCGACTATTGAATGAGGAGAACTTGCCTAGCGGGTCGAATTCTAGTCGAGTCAAAACATCGAATGTCATGCTACCCAGGTTTCCGACGGCCGCTCGAATCCAAGACGGGGCTAACTGCATTACCGGGAATTCTTCCAGAACCACCCGATTGTGCAGATCGGTAGAACCTCCGACCCCTTCCAGCCGAATGCTGGCTGCCTGACCGACCCGCTTGCCGTGCCACTGGACTTCCCAGGCGACCGCCTCACCGTTCTCGTAAGCCTGTGCAATCGGTGGCGGGCCTCCACCGAACAGAGATGGCACGATGCGGTCCTTAACCAGCCAAGACATACTGCTTAGCCAAAGCACAACGACTGCACAAACGAATACTCTGTTGGCCATAATCTGACCTAGTGTTGTGGGTAGCTGATCAACCCGGTCGCGATCCGAAAAGCCAATGAAGCCCTGAATTACCACTCCGTTGCAGGTAGGGCGAATAAAATCGAAGGCCTCCAAGCTCTGTTCGCATTCTAACCCTTGGCTGCGGAAAAAGCGACAGAAGTCGTGAAGGCTTGCGTGAAGCTCGCAGTTTTACTGCTTTTCCGGGAGTTTTTCTGGTGCCAAAGCTCGCGATCCTGCGCTCGCGTCAGCTTCTGGGCCAGTCACTTTCGGCCCAGCAGCCTCGGTCACGGCCGCCACGTAGTCTCGGGCAGTGAAGATGCGAAGCTCCTTAGTCGTACGCATCTGCTGCTCGGACTTGCCATTTGACTTCGCCTCTGAAACTTGTTTCTTCCGATTGGCTTCGACCGCTTGCATCAGCAATTCGGGCTCGTTCTCCTTGATCGCGTCCTCAAAGATCCCCCGGCTCCTGGGGTTGCGAGCAAGTGGAACCAACTCATCGTAACCGCCAGTCTTTTTGACCGTCGCCCTGATCACGGCAGCTCCACCGTTGTAAAACAGCCTTGCCAGTGGTTCGTGATCCGCTAGGGCCTTTTTGGCCCACATTGGGTGCGTCGCCAGCGAAGTCCCGCGTGTCCGGCGTAGATAGATCTGAAACTCGCGAACCTGCGACTCAGTGATCAAGTCTGCTTCGCGATACGATGATTCGGCGGACAGATACAGATCCAGCGTATCAGCGAGATTTGTTGGCAAAGCGCTTGATGCAGCGATCACACTGCTGCTAGCCAGCAATGTGAGTACGAAACAACCAACTGCTTCTGTAACAGATTTACACATCGATTATTCAGATACTAGAGAACAGAGGCCACTACAGTGGATTCTCAATTTGAGGACAATGGCGAGGTTCACAGACTCCGCTACTGCAAAAATAGCATAAAGTTGTGCGCAAAAGGAAATTGACGTAAGCCATTTAAATTAAGCAATTTACGGCCAATCCAGGGAATTTTCCGGCACCGCCACACCACTCATTTAGGGGGTGATTGTTTGATTTTCACATCCATTTGCGGTATTCTGTTCCTCTGCTACCGGAGCAGCCCTTACGGATGAACAATTCCATTGTCAGGAGGTAACAGCATGCCAGGCGTCACCTACTTTGTCCAAGAATGCCCAACATGTGGCCGCTCATTGCAGGTTCGCGTTGAGTATTTGGGCAAACGCGTCTCGTGCCGACACTGCGGAGGCAGATTCGAGGCATGCGATCCCAGCTCCGTTCAGAGCCCCGAAGAGTCCGGCATCTCCTTGCTCGAAAGAGCCGACGAGCTACTGGAGAGCGTTTCGCTCTCGATGTCTTCGATGCCCAAGGCGAAGAAGTAGGGTGCTAAGCCGGCGCTGAACTCGCTTATCTTATCCAGCAGTCATCGCGCCAAAGTCTTGGAAAAACGCAGGATACGTCTTCGCCGTACATCCAGGGTCTCTGATGATCACGCGCGGTCGGACCAAACCGGCAACTGCGAAGCTCATTGCCATGCGGTGATCGTTATACGTGTCGACGGCCACAGCTGGTAAATGTGATGCGACGATCTTGCCAGGCGGAGTAATCTGGAGGCCATCGTCGAACTCGACGACCTCCGCACCAAACTTCCGCAGTTCAGT
>JANQQA010000279.1 GCA_028285205.1 Bythopirellula sp.
GGCCGCGGCTTCGATCTCGACACGATCATTGCCATCCTGCCCCTCCGCTGCGGGAACGGTAGCGTCGTCTGGCGCTGTATCGCCTGAGCAATCCAACGCTAGCGCCCGCTTAAGTCGTTCCTCCCAGCTCTGTTGCGGAGCACTCTCGTCGGCGGAATCTGTCGAATCGCCTACCGCGGTTGAAGTAACCGTCGGCTCTGCCGCCTGCTCAGCACCGCCAGTCTGCGGCAGGTCGATCTGTGGCTCCTCAGGTGGCACCAGCCGCGCAACGGGTAAGGCGATCTGTACGGTTTCAGCTAATGAGAAGATCGCGTGGCACTCGGGACACGCAACGCGGTCGGACGCGTCGGTCGACGGTGGCAAACCAAGCTGTTTGGCACATTCGGGGCAGGTGGCGATGTCCGCCATAATGATCGATTCCTTTCTCAGCATTCACCACGAGGTCAGCTCTCGCGGGCTCGCCGAATTCTATCAACTCTCGCCCTGCGTGTCGGGGTGAATCGTTAGCGGGTCTCGTGACGCGCGCCGCGTATGCTAGCATTCGCTTACAGGCCGTAGATCTCGCCATATTTCTCGTTCAAGTGGCTCATCAGCGCATCGTGTTGCAAGGGCGAACTCGTCACGCGCTCGACCAACTCCGCCGGAGTGTAGCGCCGTCCGTGCTGATGGATATTCGCTCGCAACCAGCTGAGCAGCGCTGAGAAATCGCCCCGCCGAATATCCGCTTCCAAAATAGGTAGATCTTCTTTCGCCTGGTCGAAGAACTGAGCGGCGTACAGATTGCCGAGGGCGTAGGTTGGAAAGTAGCCGAACAGACCGGCGCTCCAATGGACATCTTGCAACACACCCTCAGCGTCATTGGGCGGCGTGATTCCCAAGAACCGTTCGTATTTTTCGTTCCACGCGCCGGGCAGATCGGCCACTTGCAAGCGGTCTTCGATCAACGCCTGTTCCAGCTCGAAGCGGATGAGAATGTGCAGGTTGTAGGTGACTTCGTCTGCCTCGACGCGGATCAGCGACGGCCGCACATCGTTTATTGCCCCGTAGAATGTCGATACCGCGACATCTCCCAGAGCGTCCGGGAATGCCTGCTGAGCAGCCCCATAGAAGTGCTCCCAGAAAGCATGGCTGCGCCCCACTTGGTTTTCCCACAGTCGCGATTGCGACTCGTGAATTCCCAGCGAAACATCCTCGCCGATTGGCAGTCCGTAGTGCTCGCGCGGCAAGCCTTGATCGTACAGACCATGCCCGACTTCGTGCAGGATGCTGAAGAACGCGTCGGAAAAGGCATGCTCGTCGTAGCGCGTGGTGATCCGCACATCGCCCGGTCCCAATCCCGTGCAAAACGGATGCGCAGTCACGTCCAGCCGCCCGGCGCCGAAGTCGAATCCGATCTGCTCCGCGACCTGTTCGCCAAACGCTTCCTGGACGTCGATGGAATACTTGCGAGCCAATATCGAAACGTCGGGACGCTGCGAACTGTCTGCGATCGCCTGCACCAGCGGGACCAGCGCGTCGCGGAGTTCGCTGAGCACACGGGCAACGTTGACTGTCGTCTCGCCCGGTTCGTATTCGTCGAGTAGCGGATCGTAGGGCGTCGCTTCGTAACCAAGTGCCGCCGCTTGCTCACGTTTGAGTCGAACGATCTCCTCCAGCTTCGGTCGGAACTGCTCGAAGTCGTCCGCTTTGCGAGCCTCAATCCACACCTGCTGCCCGACCGCGCACGCACGCGTCAGCTGTTCGACCAAGTCTTGGGGCAACTTGGTTTGTTTCTCGTAGTCGCGTTTCAGGTGGTATACGTTGGCACCGATATCGCTCTTCGGATCCGCAGTGAACTCGCTATCAACCAGCTCGTCGAGCCACTCGCCAATCTCCGGCGCGGTCTGCTTTTGATGTACCAACCCGGCAAGAAAGGCCATCTGATCGGCGCGGTACGCGGCACCTGCTTGCGGCATTTTGGTATGCTCGTCCCATTCCAGCAGATGCTGTATCCGCCCGATCATGGTCGCTTCTCGGGAGGCATCACAGAGCTGTTGATACGTCTTCTCAAGCTGTGCAGTCACGCGTTTCACCTCATTTGCGTATCATGATGCGTTGACGGTCGCTCCCGTCTACGCGGATAATCGTGTCTATGCAAAATTGGAACGGTTCCCCCGCCATCCGACAAGGTGCGTCGGAGCTAGCAGCCCAGCAAAGAAAACCATGGTAGACACCAAATCGGTCACTCGTCGGGAGGTGAGTTTCGCCAACCTTGACGAAGTCGTAGCATTCGCCGAGCACGCCGTTCAGTCGAACGCCGAGACGATCGGCAACTGGTCCCTTGGTCAGATTTTAGAACACGTTGCCACCGTCATGGAGAAGTCGATTGATGGCTTCGACATCAAGCCAGCGCTGCAGGTGCGGCTGTTAGGGCGTTGGTTCTTGAAGAATCGATTTCTCAAGCAAGGCATGCCACCCGGATTTCAACTCAAAGGACCGGCCGCAAAAGAGCTACTCCCACCGGAGGTCGACCCGCAGGCAGCGCTCGACCATCTGCGACGCGCGGCCGAGCGGCTTAAAACCGAGACGAGACGCGAGGTTCACCCGTTCTTTGGCAAACTGGATCAAGCTGAGTCCAACCGCATCAACTGCCGTCACGCGGAACTGCACATGAGTTTCATCAATGCTGCGTGATGTGTCTCGGAACGCAAGCGAAGGCTCCTCGCCTGGTTAGGGCCAACAACGCCATGACACCTAGCACGAGCAGTGCAGTTGAAGGCTCGGCAACAATCGTCGACGCCGGCGATATGGTTTCGCCTTCAGCGTAATGATCGCGCCACAGCTCCAAATCCTCAGCGTTCGATCCTCCTGGTGAACCGCCGCGTTGCCAAAGCAAAAAGTCAGCGCCGTCGACTTGACCGTCGAAATTAAAATCACCCGGATCACTCACCGCTCCCAGAATGGCCCGGTGCATCAACGAAGAAAGCAACTCGACGTTTCCAAACCGCGTCAAATCGGTGGAGAATGTGAACACAAGCTCGTGAGACTCGTCAATCCAACTGTGAAAGCCACGGGCTCCACCAGCCAAGGCGTCGACCGTCGGCCCTGCTGGGTCGAACTGGCTAAATTGGTCGAGCCAAACACCGATGCCGTACCGATGGTTGTCGGTCGGACTATCTACGATCGGCTGGTTTTCGGTCGTTTGACGAGTGAGCATCTCGTCCACCGCGGCCTCGCTGAGTAGGCGAGTACCCGATACCCGATCGACGCCCTCGTTAAGTAGCATGTCCATGAAGCGAGCATAGTCAGTAGCGGTGGATTGGACGCCCCCAGCGACCCGTGGATTCGTGTCGCTGGCAATTACGAACTGGGTATTGGTCATTTCCAGCGGGGCGGTAATCCGATCGGCAAACAAGTCGACAAACTGAGTGTCGGTGGCTACCTCGGCGGCCGCGCCAGCCGCTTGCATCGAGAGTCCCCCGTAGTCGAACGCACTGCCTGGAGGACTACTGACCAGCGGTTTCAACTGGATCAGCTCAGCAGCGCGCCGCAGCGTGATGTTTGGCGCTGCCAGGATCAGTGATAGTTCCTGCCCCTCAATCCCCGACGTATGCGAAAACGCTTGCCGGATGGTGATGTCGCGATAGTCTGGCTGCTCGAACTCGTTTAAGAATTCGCTCAGCGGGCTATCCAGCGAGAAATCGTTTTCGCCGCTATCGACGATCGACATCATCAACGCCCCACTCAGCGTCTTGGTACTACTGTCGGTGCTGGCGAGTTGGTTGATCGACCAATTGCCGAAGGCCTGATGGTAGAGCACTTCGCCACGTTGCATGACGTGGATCTCGAACCCGGAGATGGCCGACTCGACGTTTTCGCCTAGCAAGGCCCCTCCGGCCAGTTCCGTCAACTGGCTAAGGTCCTGTCCAGCCGAGGAACTCAGCTGCATGCAGAATCCAAGCACGAGGGAGCTGCAAACAGTGACGCTAGGCGAGACTCGCATCTTCGATCAACTCACAAATTTGGCTGTCCCTTGGATGATTACGGATTAAATCCCTCAGAAGTTACGAAGTTCCGTGAGGAAATCGCGGTTAGACCAAAGTAATTCCTGGTTGCACTGCCTGTCGTCGGCAGCGGTATAATGCCCCGACAGCCGCCTCACCTACTTTATCCATCAACCTCTGCCATCATGCTCGACATCCTCGTTATCGCTCCACACCCCGACGACGCCGAACTCGGCATGGGCGGGGCGATCGTCAAATTCAAGTCCGAAGGTCTGCGTGTCGGGGTGCTCGACCTGACCGATGGCGAACCCACACCACACGGCTCGCCCGAAATCCGCGCCGTCGAGACTGCAGCCGCCACCGAGATCTTGGGGCTCGACTGGCGCGACAACCTTGGGCTGCCCAACCGCAGCTTGGAGCCGACGCTCGATGCCCGCAGCCAACTCGCGGGGGTCATTCGCCAACAACGACCGCGTTGGTTGTTTGCGCCGTACTGGGAAGACGCCCACCCCGATCATCTGGCCGCCACGCAGCTGGTCGACGCGGCGCGGTTCTGGGCCAAACTGAGCAAGACCGACATGCCAGGCGAGCCCTTCCACCCCGAGCGAATCTATAACTACTACTGCGTGCATTTGAAGCTGGCACCGCAGCCTGCCTTCGTACTCGACATTAGTTCGCAGTGGTCGCAGAAACTGGCCTCGATCAAGTGCTACGAAAGCCAATTCATCACCGGTCGCCCGACGGAGCCGAGGTCCTTCCTCGACAACCTCCATCACGAAGCCGCCTACTGGGGAAAAACGATCGGCGTTCAGTACGGCGAGCCGTTTACTTGTCGCGAGCCACTGGGGCTGACATCGATGATGGGATTGGTTTAGCAATCATGAAGCGTCCTCGTTTCTCACTGTTGTTCTTGCTCGAAGCATTTGTAATTGCTTCGGCCTTTATGGCTTGCGTAAAGGTCCTCGGGGTGCCGATCACGTCACTTGTTCTGATTGTCATCTGCTCGTGTGTCACACTGTGGATGGCGTTCCGCATCCGTTTCTATGATCGTTAGCGCGGACTCAGCTGCGCTGCACCTTGACCATGCCTCGCTTTACGATTCGACAGCTTCTGTTGATCACGGCTGCGGCTGCTTGCTTTGCTGCCGCAGCCAAGAAATCTCCGCACCTGGCCGTGGTTGCCTGCTCTGTATGCGTTGCACTGACGGCACTGACTGCGTCGATCAACTTCGTTGATACCTCGGCTAACGATCGCCCGTTTTTGAAGTTGCTGCTCTTGGGGATATACATTGCAAGTGCATGCAGCGGAATTTTCTACATTGGATGCTGGTTGAGCGGTATTTGAATACGAGCTTTCTGTGGTGGCCTTGCTCATGGGTAACAGGTCGCTCGGTGACTCTAGTTGCATGCCACCCTGGCATGGTTGCTAGCATTAGCGCCTCCACCAGTTAGTTAAGAAGATTGCCTTCAGCGACTCCGCCGATTCTGCCGAAGATACCGACAACGCGCACAGGCTAGATATCGCGTCGGTGCTAGCGTTACCAAAATGCAAAGGGGGGCCCCTTTCGTTTTGGAAGCAAGTGCCACCATGCGTGGACCACTCATCAAACTGCTCTGTTGCCTGCCGTTGGTCGGCGTTACTGGCTGCCACCTCGTGCTGCCAGAAATCTCGCATCGGCCGGTCATCCGCAATCCGTTTCCGCAGTTGACGAAGATCGCCGTCGCGCCGTTTTTCAATCAGAGCGACGAGCCCACCATCGACGGTCGCGACTTCTCGATGGCTTACTTCGCCGAGCTGCAGATGACGCCGGGCTTCGAGGTTATCCCGTTGGGTGTCGTCGAGGAAGCGATCATCGCTAACCAAGTCAACCTCAACGGTGCTGGCGAAGCCCGACGACTCGCGCAAATCTTGGGTGTCGACGCCGTGGTCGTCGGCGCAATCACCGACTACTCTCCGTACTATCCGCCGCGCTGTGGTCTGCGTGTGGAATGGTACACCGCAAATCCGGGCTTCCACGAGATTCCCACAGGCTACGGTCTGCCTTGGAATACGCCCGAGGAAGAGTTCATCCCCGACTCGCTCGTGTACGAATCGCAAATGGCGCTGGCTCGCGCACAGATGGCCACGCAAACTCCTGACTGCGAGAGTGGTTGTCAAACGCTTCCCGCTCCGCCAGCGATGTCGGACAACGCAACGAGTTCCGATCCGTTCGAAGACGACGAGGTACTCCTCACGCAAGCAGCGGAGGCCGTTCCACCAGGTCAACTCACAGCGCCAACTGCTAACGGTGACAGCACGCCAGCACCTTCTGCCAGCAACGCGCAAACCGACACTAGCCCGTCGATCGTCTTCAGCGAACCAACTGTTGCAACCGATACATTGCCACCAAACTGGCCCTGCGAAGAGTGCTTCACACCAAGCCATCCGCAAGCAGTGCGTCCGCCTTGTGTGCCCCATCACGGACCGGTCCTGAAACACACGCGCGTTTACAGCGGTACCGACCCTGATTTTACGCAGGCTTTGGAAGGTTACGTCTACTTC
Source organism: Bythopirellula sp. (assembly GCA_028285205.1). Classification (GTDB taxonomy): domain Bacteria; phylum Planctomycetota; class Planctomycetia; order Pirellulales; family Lacipirellulaceae; genus Bythopirellula. The sequence continues at coordinate 6,525 of JANQQA010000279.1, forward strand.
CGTCAAGACAAACGCTTTGGTGGCTGGGAATCTTATCTGCAACGCAGCGATGATTTCATTCGTTTTTGCTGTCACATGCACATCTCCGAAATGCTGTCAGCACGCGGCGGAAGTCGTAAAACGCGAGTGGTGTGGCGCTGGCCTGAAAACCGATAGGGGTACGTAGGAACCCGCCTTCGCCGGAGTGGGTTGCCACGAGTCCCGCTCGCACGGATGCCCAAGTGCTTTGTCTCTAGCTAGACCAGGAATGCTGCCAAAGCACACGCACCAGGCTAACGCCGCAGCGGCCAACCCGCAGCAGCCGAGTTGTATCACTGCTGTCAGAGAACCGACGCTCTGACCGCTTGGCTGTCCCCTCCAAGTGCTGTGCACGGAAAGTTGTGAAGTGAACGACGACGACATCAATGTTCTCGCACTGGTCAAAGGACGTGAGCGCTACATCTTTCTGTTTGACGACTCGCAACGTGCCGACGCGCTCCGCACGCTAGGGCGGTTCGCCTCGAACACCGACCTGAGCTTCAGCTGGTACGACGCGGCCGTGCTGAGCCAAAAGGTTCGCCAAGCCGGCCCTGCCAGCAAGTCGCTCGACCGTATCTCGCTCGGGCAACCGGAAGAGTAGCGAGTTGTGCGTCGCGAGTCGCGAGCCATGTCTTCGCTCTCTTGTCTCGCGACCCGGAACTGCTAACTCCCGATTCGTTTCATGCAACGCCAACTCGCCAAGTTTCTCACTCATCTGCATGTCGAGCGTGGCGCCTCGCCGCATACTCTCAAGAGCTACCGCGAGGACTTGGAGACCTTCGCCGACTACCTGCGCGAGGAGGACGGCAGCTGCCCCGACCCGACGACGCTCACGACCGTCGAGCTGCGTAGCTACCTGGCCGCGATGCACGATGCAGGGTATGCGAAGACCTCGATCGCGCGCAAGCTTGCTTCGCTCCGTAGCTTCTACCGCTTCGCCCAACGCGAGGGCTGGATCGACAACAACCCGGCCAAGGCGCTCCGCAACCCGCGCAAGGCACGTAAGCTGCCGCACTTTCTCTCGACCTCCGAAATCGGCAAACTGCTCGGCGCCCCGGCGAGCGACAAGACGATGGGGCTTCGCGATCGGGCGATCTTGGAAACCCTCTACTCCGCCGGTCTGCGGGTCAGTGAGTTGGTGGATCTGAATGATGGCGACCTCGATTTTGAGCAAGGTATTGTTCGGGTACGTGGTAAAGGTCGTAAGGAGCGTCTAGCTCCGTTGGGTTCGTATGCATTAAAGGCCCTCCGAGCCTGGCTGGCGAAACGTCAACTCGCGGCGGACGAAGCACCAGGACGCAAATCGCCAGTGTTTGTGAATCGCTGCGGCACGCGGCTCACGTCGCGCAGTGTGGGCCGCCTGCTGGAGAAACACCTCAAGCAGGCGGGGCTCGACAATCGGACGAGTCCCCACACGTTGCGCCACAGCTTCGCCACACACCTCCTCGACGGTGGTGCCGACATTCGCAGCGTCCAAGAACTCCTCGGCCACAAGAGCCTGGTCACGACGCAAATCTATACCCACCTCAGCACGAGCAACCTCCGCGCCGCGTACGAGAAGGCCCATCCGCGGGCGGGGAAGTAGTGCGTGGTTAGTGGCCGGGAGCCAGTAGTCAGTGGCCAGTATGAGGGGGCCGCAGCGCATAAAAATACTGGCTCCTGGCCACTGACTACTGGCCACTACTTTTGAAATGTTCCCCGTTTCGATTTACAAAACCCCACGCCTTTCGACGCTCAAAATCGGCATTCACACTGCTATAGCAGCGCCGCCGGACTCGGTGGGTTGCCAGGTATTGAAAGGTTAGCCCTTACCGACCTTTCAAAACCCTCATGATCTCCCTCTAGGTGCAACGGCAAGCCTGTGCTACTCAACAACTTGCAATTCTCGGACACGGCGTCCCAAGTGTCCGAGAATCCTATCTCCGCAGGGATTGGGCAGACCGATCCAAGTACGATCCTAGTAGATTTCGATCAGCATTTCAGCAACTATTTTTAGGCCATTATGGGCAACGCCAGTCGGCGAATTTGAACGGCCTTAGAAATCCTTATTCCAGTGTGCCGGGTGGATTTGATTGGACCACCAAATCTTCCCAATATGGTGCGTTAAGCTATCGCTGCACGCCCCCGGTAGACTGCGTTTGATCGATTCGGCCTAAGCGACTAGCCTATACGCCAAATTCCATTCGAGCCCACCTATTACCCTGGCACCGGATATGTTCAAACGTCTATTCAAGAGGAAAACGTCGCAGTGTCCGGTCCGTCCTGAGATCAAAAAGTGGATCGAAGGACGATTTGGATGGCTCGTAGGCGAGTTTGGGTGGGAGCGGCTCCAAAGACGCGAGACGGTGCTGCCGGCCGATGAGTTTTTCCCGGATGAATATGGAGGATCGATCGACGATGGCCGCGTGGTTTTCGAACGAACCTGCGAATACATGGAATTGAACCCGTCGGATTTTGAATTGCAGTTCTATACACCGCAGAGCAAAGACGCTCGATTCAATCCCCGCTTCGTGAAGCCAAGCACAGATTGGGCGGGTCTCTATGCGGAGCGGGACGAAGAACCAACAACGATTTGGCTGGAGACTTCTCAACTCAGCAATCCTCTGTCGGTTGTTGCCACATTTGCGCACGAATTGGCGCACGCGCATATTCTCGGCGAGAAACGGATGGCTGCTGATGAGGAGGATATGGAGCTGGTCACCGATTTGACGACTGTATTTTTTGGTTTGGGGATTTTCGGAGCGAACGCATCCTTTCGTGAGACACGAAGCTTCGAGCTGACTTCCTATTCATGGGAGGGGTACCTCACAACCGAAATGTGGAGCTACGCTCTCGCACTCTATGCGTGGTCTCGAGACGAACTCGAACCCGAATGGACGCGTTATCTCAGTCCCGAAGTCAAGACTCGATTTCGTCAGGCAATGGCTTATCTTGCTGTGGACGAAGATGTCGCATTGGTACTTCGAGAGCCAGCGGATGGGATTCCCTCCATCACAGGCTTCGCAGCCGAGATACCTGGTCTGGCGAGAAATCAAGATGACTCGGACTTAATCGCGAGCTCCACCGATTCGGTCGCGTCGGCAGAAGAGGCTTTTACTGCAGGAGTCTTCCATTCCCAGCTGGGTGAGTGGATTGAAGCTGTTGATGCGTTTACAGCCGCGCTGCAAGAGCACCCAGACGACGGAGAGATTCTCGAACAACGGGCCTGGGCGTACCTCGAACTCGGGAGAGTTGCTGAAGCGCTCGCCGATGCGGAAAACGCCGTGAAACTCAATCCCGACGATATCGAAGTCTACAGAGCGAGGGGAGTGGCTTACGCGCAATCTGAACAGTACGAACTAGCGATCGTTGATCTGGATAAGTATTTGAGAGAAGAGGACTTCCTGGCCAACGATGGCACCAATGCAACAAGGGCATACTACTTCCGCGGCCTCGCCCATGCTGCCTCGGGTGATCACAAACAGGCCGTTACAGACTATTCGAACGCCATTCGCTGTTATTCGAGTTGGTCGAAACCCTTCGAGGCACGCGCAGATTCCTACGCGCAGCTTGGCAAGTCGAAAGAAGCGGCACGCGATCGTGCCTCGGCTGCTAGTCGCGCCGAAACGTAGTCTTCGACGATGGGAAGAGCGACACCCTGCTAATCGGTGAAGTCAACGCGGACTTTCAGCCGTGGGCCAAGCCCGGATCGAATCGTGATCCAATGCAGGGGATCAATCGCTCTCCAAACGGATTCGGCAGTCCGTCATCGAGTCGGGGAGCGCATTTCGCCATGGCCGACGGTTCCGTCAGGTTTCTCGCAAACGACACGGACCCCAAAGTTCTAAGAGCGCTAAGTACGCCCTCCGGTGAGGACGAGTAGCTGTATGACTCGGTGACATGGCTTGTCGTGACCGGCAGTCGCAATTCATCGGCGGACGATACTACCTATCCGCGTGGAGACATCCCTGCATCCAATCGTACCTTGAGACTCCATCCGCGTCGGCTAGGAGAACATGGAGTACTCATTCTGGTTCGCTGTCCAATTGCATGAAGTTCGCAAGCACTTTCTCGGCGTTCTCAGCTTGTATGTACTTTTCCCGTGAATAGTCCAACGCGTTCCTTCCATCCGTATCAATGATGTAGGGGTCTGAACCCTTCTCGAGTAAATAGGAAACGATATCGGCCCTATCCATCATTATCGCATTGCGCATTGGATTAAATCTCCTTCGATCCAACGCGTTAACTTCTGCTCCAGCCTCAACAAGCAGCTTGATCAACTCAAGTTCCCCCGAATACGGGGCTATATGGAGCGGGCTGGAGTCAGCCATTGCCACGTCTAAATCCGCACCCAACTCAATTAGGTACTTTGCTACTTCATAGTTTCCCTCTCTGCACGCCTGCCAAAGTGGCGTGATTCCTCGTTCATGATAGAAATCAAAATCGGCTTTGTGCTTGTGCAGTAACTTAGCCACTTCGAGGTGGCCGCCAGCCGCTGCCATGTGCATTGGAGTGTATCCCCAGCGAGTTGTCACATTTGGGTTAGCTCCCGCCTGAAGGAGAAATCCGACTGCTTCCGTCTGACCGTGTGCAGCGGCTTCACACAGCGCTGTCGTACCCTCCTCGTCGGCACGGTCGACAGCTACTCCCGAGTCCAACAGTTTGCTGATGTAGTTTAGGTCGCCGTCTTTTGCCGCGTTGTGCAACGGGTCACCGCGAGTGATGTACATCGCTAGGTAGCTGATCAACAATCCGATTGCAGCACAGGCTCCAAACGCGATCAGCAAATCTTTCAAACCGGGTGTATTGCCAATTGTTGCCGTGTGTTGCGGCGCTGGATCAGGCTCACGCCAGATGTAATTGAACCAGAACACCGGCATGGCGATAACGTTGCCAAAGAATAGCACGACTGCCCAGAGCGCTTTCTTATCCTGAGCAACGCGGTCGGTTCTGAATAGGTAAACAATGTAAAACGATATCAGCACAAGCGTACTGATTGTCGTAAAAAGGTGCAGCACGAACATTATTCCGAACACTGAGAGCAGCCCGGATTCTGGACCGCTCTGCAGGGAGTTGCTCAGAACGGCGATGGCCATCAGCCCCATGGCGAGGAACATATAGATGAGAGGCCAGAAGGTAAACGCTCCGAGGACGATCACATTGGCTCTACGGAATTTCATGTCGTGCCACTTTAGCTTGTCACGAGACAATTGCTTGCGTGCTAAACAGTAACGCCTAGTGTAGCAGAACCACTAATGTTGGCTGTTTTTTGAGGCTGGATGCGAGAATGCCCGCCAGAAAAATCCAAGTTCTCTCTGTAACACCGCTCGCTGACCCACGCTTAGTGCTACGTCCCCGGCGTTTCTGCTTGAAACGCGCATCGCTGGCGGCCGTAGTTTTTCGGATGAGCAGGCAATTCATCCGGTGCTCGTTGCACCGGCTGCGGCCGTCGGCCTTTTTTTGGAAGGCGCTAGTTGTTAGTCGTTAGGCGTGAGTCATACCAACAACTAACAACTAACAACTAACAACTAACGACTAATCACTAACAACTCTCTGGCGGGTCTTCTCAGGACGGGTCACGCATGGCCTGAGAACCCTTGGCGGCCTGACTCTGTGCTCTCCCCAGGGTCGGGCCGCCGATTTGCGCCCCCCCCGATCATTTCCCCCCATCCGGCGGTACGAGCGATTCTCGCACCGTTTACGCGCGCAGGCATCTGCTAGCTCGTTTGCGGTCGCAACGGCCGGTGGCACCAATGCACTAGCGAGTGGGATTCCGGCGGGAATCACAAATTCGGCTGTGGCTTGGCGGCCATGGTGTTCTTGGAGGTTCAATTCACTGCCAGGTAGCGGTTCGATCAAGCACTTGCAATTTTCTGGACAACGGGCCAATCTTCGCCCATAATCGGTGGTTTGGTGCACGATTTGCTCGGTTTGCCGCAGCAATCGCCGCCCACGCCGTCACGGCAACAGCGCACGTGTTATTGGCCCGCCTGACCAGCCCACCGCGGACAACTTCCTCCCTGAGACTCAGCTATGTTATCGATCCGTCTGTCTACGCGCGGCGCTAGAATCGCCTTATGCGCCTCGGTATCCCTGTTTCTGTTTTGCTGCCTTGGCGGCGCCACTAGCCATGCGACACTGGCAATACCTGGCGATCTGACGATCGACGCGGATTACAGGTTTGACGTCCGTCCTGGCGAGACCTTCGCAGACGGCGAGGCGACCTACACCGGCACCATCTTCTCCCGTGTGGGCAGTGCCAACACCCAGACCGACACAAGTTACTCGGACGGCTCTGTCACCGGTGGGAATAATCCGATCATCGCCACGCTGACGCATCACGGGAACGGAGTTGTTGGCGGTGGTAATGGATTCGGCGGTACGACGACATTGACCAGCACGCGCGGTTTCGCGTCGTATCGCGCTGATACCGATCTCGACGGCACGGGCGGTTCGACGCCCGTCGTTATTACCAACAACTCGCTGGTGCAGGCTTACGAACTGTTCTTCACCCTGACGTTTGACCATGAAGTGACCGCGACAGGGCCAGACGCTGTGATTCGTTCAGATCTTGATCTGGAAATCGATGGCTTCCGCGAGTTTAACACGGAACTAATCAGCGATACGTTCAACGAAAATGCCAACGTCATCGACGGCGAAATTGTCGGCGACGATGGAGGCACGCTATCGCGCTCGGGACAGTTTTCATTTAGTATCATCGTGGACCCGGACGACTCTTGGACGGTCGGACTCGACTACACGATGGAAACACTCGACATCGTAGGCTTCGATTTCTACGGCGATGGCGAAACTGCCGGCGAAGCGAGCTATTACCTCTCATTAGACAACATCGTCGCAGTTCCCGAAGCGGGCGCTGTCCTGCAACTTAGTTGCCTTAGTATCGGATTGGCCGTTTTCGCGCGCCGCAAGGCGAAAAAGTAGCGACGGCAGCAGAATCGCAACCGGACGAAGTTGCCAATCGGCGCACGAGTCTCGCAATCACCGGCTGCAATTATGCGCTGACCCGTCGGGAGTTCTTTTCGCGTTGGGCAACGCTCACTTGCGCTTCCGCAGCACCGATCCTGAGCACAAGACCGTCAGCGCACCCATCAGGAGGAATGCTGATGGTTCGGGAATGGCAGTGAAGTGGATGTCATGGAGGCGGATGAACTGCGAAGTCGGATTGTCGGGACCGGTGAACGGTAACCCATCGTTGTTCTTGCCCGGTCGATACTCGATGACAATCGTGTCGATGATGTCGTCGGCCGTCAGCGTGGCGTTGCCATCGGTTGCGTCGGAACCAGTAGAAGGGGTGTCCCCATCAAGTCCGTACAGCGTTACGTTGCTGCCTGTCGAGAATAAGTTGCCATCGGCGGAGTCGTCGCCGACCGAGCTACCCAGACCGCTGGCACTAAAGCCAACTTCCGATCCCAGCAGGCTCCCTGTGACCACGACGATGTCTTGCCACGAGTCGATCGCTGCATTGTCTGGCGCACTGCCACCGTCAATATCTCCGAACGCAAACCGCACGTTGTTGACCGGTTGGTCGAAGGTGATCGTTAGCGTCACGAACGAATAGTTGGAGGAAGTTACGCCAGACGCGCTGTTGTCGTTGAATCGAAACTGCAACGAATCGTCGAAGCCACTGGTCCCGCTGCTAATGAACGGACTGTCGAAGGGATCCGTTCCTGCGCCAGTGAGTATGTTATCGGGATCAGAGAACTCCAGCGTCACGGTCGTTGCGCCCGCGTCGCCTCCCGTGAACGAATTGGGACCTAGATCGTCGGGAGTCCACGTCACGTCGGACCAATCAACAAGATTACCAGATGCCGAGGCAACGACCGCGCAGCAAAATAGCGCGCATAGAGCGATACGAGTCATGGGAAGTGTCCTGAGTTGTAAGTGCCTGAATGACGCCAAACTTGGCTGTCTACGAAGACGAGTATGTGGTGAGCCACATATTCAACGTTAACTGGAATCCACACCTGTGCGATGGAGTTTAGGAAAGATAGGCAATTTAATCACAATGAGAATTTTGAGGAATTCGCGTCAGAGACAGCAGTGCGATTCTTAAGTTTCAACCAGAAAAGGACTTAGAGAGATTTTCTTGAGGACTTTGGTTGGGGCGACCTGCAGACGCTTGCCAGCTCGCTGCGTCGCTGGTGCCAAACTCTTTTACTGCGGCCAACGTCCGACGTCGTTCGAGGATCTCTATTGCCGACCAAATTTCGTCCAGCGTTTTAGGGGTCCTCTCGGTACGCACAGCTATTCGGCACAACCGTTAGCAGCCTACCTGAGACATCCCAAGGCAGAGGGAGTTTTGTTGACCGTAGGCAACCTGCGACGTATTTATTTAGACACAGTTGCAGGTAAATTCTCCCCACGGTCGAGTTTTGGCGCCGCTCCCCGCGTCTGACTCTGTCGATTTGCCGCAGCTTGAATCGAAATGCAACACACACGCTGCAGCTTGCGCTGGGGAGAAGAGGGACATGCTTAAGGGATCTCTGTTGCTGGTCGACGACGACCTGCAAGTGCTGGAATCGATGGCCGATTGGCTTCGTGATCAAGGCCTCGACGTCGACACCTCTGCTGGCTATGCCGATGCCCTGGAGAAGCTAGCCCACAAGTCTTACGAACTGCTACTGGTCGATGTCCGTCTGCAAGATGGCGATGGCTTTGATCTGCTTGAGCAGGTACGTCGCAACTATCCGGCCAGCAACGTCGTGCTGATGACTGGCTACGGCGATGCCGACGCGGCGGTCGAAGCGCTGCGTGCCGGCGCCTCAGACTATCTGACCAAGCCGCTGATCGACGATGAGCTGTTGATGGCGATCGAGCGAACGTTCTCGCAGCGCGAAGTGATCGAAGAGAACAACCAGCTGCGCAAGGAGCTCGACAAGAAGAACGGTCTGGGCAACGTCGTCGGGCAAGATCCTCGGATGCTGAAAGTGTTCGACATGGTCGAAAGCGTGGCCGACACGAAGGCGACCGTGCTGGTCACCGGAGAGAGCGGCACAGGCAAGTCGATGATCGCGCGAGCCATCCACCGCAAGAGCGGCCGCGCCGCCAAACCGTTCATCGAAGTCGCTTGCGGGGCGCTGCCCGAGAACTTGCTCGAGAGCGAACTGTTCGGCCACGTCGCCGGAGCATTCACTGGCGCCACCAGCGACAAGGTCGGCAAATTCATGCAAGCCGACGGCGGCACGATCTTCCTGGACGAGATTGGCACCGCCAGCGCCGCGATGCAAGTGAAATTGTTGCGCGTACTGCAAGAACTTGAGTTCGAGCAAGTCGGTGGCGGTAAGACCTACAAGGTCGATGTGCGAATTATTCTAGCCACCAACGAAGACTTGGCCGATGCGGTGGCTGAGGGACGATTCCGACAGGATTTGTACTATCGGGTCAACGTGATCAACGTCGAACTGCCGTCATTGCGAGATCGTCGCTCTGACATTTCGCTGTTGGCGCAGAGTTTCTTGCAAGACTTGCGCGAAGATACCAACCGTCCGATCTCAGGCTTCAGCGAAGATGCCCTGGCGGCGTTGGAGAACTACGCTTGGCCCGGCAATATTCGCGAACTGCAGAACGTCGTCGAACGTGCCGTGCTGCTGGGCAAAGGGGAAGTCATTTCGGCCGCCGACCTGCCGCGTGACATTACCGGCGGTCAGAGTCTCAACCTATCACGGGTTGGCAGTATGACGCTCAAGGAAGCACTGGAAGAACCCGAGCGACAGATCATCCTCGACGTGCTCGAAGCGAACAATTGGAACCGCAACGCCACGGCCGACTCGCTAGGGGTGAATCGCACGACGCTGTACAAGAAGATGAAACGGCTCGGCCTGGAAGACGGCAAGTACGCCAATCGCTAACCGCTGGATCGCTTTTCCTTGTCGTCACAACCGGCAGCTGAGGTCCCAAGTACAGCAATCGTGTCGCGGTGCTCTCACGCGCTTGGGTGCGGAGTTCCTAACGCCTTGCGAGCGCATAAAAAATGCGGCCGCCCAACGGGATAGGCGACCGCAACAGGGAGGGAGGAGGTAACTCGGCGTCAGCAAGTGATCGCTTACCGACGACCGATGCTTGAAACTTTGTTTGATCCTTTCATCACTAAAGGGAGATGTCGGCAACCAATTCAGGTACTCAAGCAGTTGTACTAAGGGTTTGAGAAAAGGGTTAGGCGGTCAACCCGACCAGACCGACGAAGCGTCCGCCGCTGGTATACTGACCGCGCTGCGTGAAACGACACCAAGAGAGATCGACTTCAGCGGCAATCCGGGTTTGATTCGGACCCTCCAACACGACGAGCGCGCGACGATCGTGTAGAGGCCGTTGATGTTGAAACGTGATACCACGTTCGTCGAAATCCTTGACTTCTATCTGGCGCGAGGCGCCAGTCCGGCCCTGCTCGTCCAGCGGCAAAATATGAGCCTGGAAAGCGGGGCGTTGGTTGTGCGAGGGGTCGTCGGTGGCGGCAGATTGTTGATTCAGGGTCGATGTAAACTGGGCAGCCGCATCGGAAACCAGACGACGAAATTCTAGTTCTTGTGCCCAAGAGCGCGAGACTTTGTGCAGCTTCATAGAGAGGTCCTCTTGGATTAGCTTTGCTTCCATTCACAAGACGCGAGTCTTGCAAGCTAGGTTCATCAATCGACGCGTTCCTGAGCGTTGACGTGCGGCGCAGAGTCTAAGATGCGTGCGTCAGGAATAGCGAGGCCACCAAGGATGGCCGGGTGCGCTTGAGGGCGATTACCAGAGGTCGTCGAAGCAGCGAGGTAGATCAATTCGTATCGCCCAGCACATTAGAAACCTAACCGCGCATTTCACGCAAGACGAATCTCAACACCGAAAGATATATTTTTTCCGAGATTCTCAACATAAGAATCAAAAACAGCGTCAAGCTTTGACAAACTGGCGAGGGTCGGGCGCTGCATGGCGAATATTCAGGTTGTCTAGGCGGACTCGGTGTTCGGTACTTTGCCGCTGGCCCTTATGTTGGCCCGGAACTCGGCTTTCACTACACTTGTCGCATGCCCATCAATCTGTCGAAAACGAAACTGAAGCCCGGACCTGCAGATTGGCAGAGACGCTGGTATGAGATCATTTTCGAAGCCGACACCCCGGCCGGTAAGGCGTTCGACGTGGCGTTGCTGCTGGTGATTCTGAGTAGCGTGGCGGCGGTGATGCTTGAGAGCCTCGACCCCGAAAGACTCGACAGAATCCATCCCCAGCTCAGTTCATGGCTGTATGGCTTCGAATGGGCCGTGACCGTGCTGTTTACTCTCGAGTACGTGGCCCGCAGCGCTTGCGTGGCGAATCCGTCCCGTTACGTGGGCAGCTTTTTCGGCGTGGTCGATTTGCTCGCGGTACTGCCGACCTACCTCAGCCTATCCCCGTTTTTTCAGGGCACGCAGGCCCTTGCGACCATCCGAACGCTGCGTCTGTTGCGGGTGTTTCGCATCTTCAAAATGGGCGAGCATGTGGCCGAGTCGAACTCACTGCTTGCTGCGCTTAGACGCACCTGGCCGAAGATCACGGTGTTTCTGTCGGTCATTTTCTGCGCGATCGTGATTCTTGGTACGGTCATGTATTTGGTCGAGCGCAACGAAGACAGCGGGTTCGACAACATTCCCGTGAGCATCTATTGGGCGATCGTCACGATGACAACCGTCGGCTACGGCAGCATCGAGCCTACGTCAGTATTAGGTCAGACGCTGGCGTCGATCATCATGCTGTTTGGCTACGCAATCATCATCGTACCGACCGGCATCTTTGGTGCCGAAGTGCTCTCGCAGGGTGGGCAAACAAGCACATCACGCACATGTCCGAGTTGCGGGCATCAAGGTCACGAACCAGCCGCCAAGTTCTGTAATCGTTGTGGCCAAGCGCTGTAAGGGTCTTCGTCCGGCTGATGATCAAGCGTCGTGGTAGCGAAAGATAGGGAGGCCGCCGACGTCGCGGGTCAGCCGACCTCCCGAGCACCGAATTGGGGATTACACTGGTGATTCACAGCCACTTTTGCGAATGACAATCGCATGCTGGAAGGAATACGATCGCCAAGGCTGCGAATCTTCGCTGCTCTACTACACGATGTCGTGACCGGCGCCGTTGATTGCGAGTTCTCAAGAATTCCAGGAAATTTCAATCGCTACGCCACTGAAACGCTACGCAACCAATTCAGCCCTCGGCTGAAATTGCTGATCGACACCTATGGTGCCGCCTCATCCTGCTGATTCACTGGTAGAGGCAACTCCGCAGGATCGGGTATGTAGAAGCTCGCCATCACGCGTGGCTCATCCAGCGGAGTGACTTCGTACAGGACAAACTCCTCCAGCTCCGAACGGAACAGGTTGAGCCCACTCCACCAGGACGGTTTTTCAGGCTGCGTATCACGGTCGAGACGGTCGACGAAGACCAATACCGGCTCACCGTCGACGCGGGCGAGCATCGTCGTCGTGTCGGGCGTGATTCCCTCGAGATAAGACAGGCCAACCATCACGTCGCGTGCCTCGGGCTTGAGCAGCAATGGCCGGCCCTGACGGCGCTGGAACGTGTCGGCAAATTCGGCATCGTCTTCGCAAACCCATTTCGGCTGGAAGCCCGCGTCGATGCAGTTCTCGTAGATCTCCGCCAACGCCAGTTCGCGATAGCCTTCGTCTTCGAAGAACTGCCGATAGACCATCCCACCGACGACGACCCAGACAAGACACGCAGCCAACACGGTTAGCAGTGTCCGTCGCCGACTGTCCGGCTTGGAATCGACGGGCTTGGCAAGTTCCACCGTGGCTGATGCGGCGGAGTCGTCAGACCTCGCCTCGGCAAGTGCAAGGATATCAATCGGCGCAGGCGCCACGAATGCCCTCTCCAGCGACTTGTCGATTCGCTGTTGCAACTCGATTTCACGTTGCAGCTGCTCATCCCCCGCCACCTGCTGCTCGAACTGCGCAGCTTCCTCCGCCGACATCAACCCATCGAGATACCTCTCGAGTGGCTCGTTGGCGCTAGTCGGTTGTGAGTGGTCAGGGTTGGGCATCACGTCGTGGTCTTATCGGTTTGGCTGGTGTGCGAGCCAAGGCGTTTGCGTAGCAATGCCTTGGAACGGTGCACGTGGCTCATCGCTGTACCTTCGGCAATCTCAAGCATCGCGCCAATGTCAGCGTAGCTGAGTTGATGCAGCGTACGCAGCAACAAGCAGGCACGTGCAACGTCACGCAACTCGTTTAGTGCCGACATCATCTCGTCGTCGAAAAATGTCTGTTCGGCTGGCAGGTCCGTCGTGCGACTCGGGGCAATGTCGTCGGCAGACAGGTTCTCCGACTGCGCATCGAGGGTCACCGGATCGACGCTGCTGGTCTTTCTGCGGGTCCGCTTTCGCGAACGGTTGAAGGCCTGCAACCGTACAATCTGCGACATCCACGCCAGAAAGTTGGTGCCGACCTTGAACTTGTCGAGCTGTCCCAGCGCAACAATTCCGGCATCCTGCACGACATCTTCCGCCATGTGCTTGTCGCTCAAAATCGCCGCCGCCAGCAGCCACAGGCGGTTGTAGTATTCTTGGAACTTCGCCGCAAACTGCGCAGGGCTGAGCGTTGCCGCCTCAGGCCCAGGCGCTTCAGCATTTTGCGAAGGTTGGTTCATCTGGTGCTCTAGATAGCAAATGTCGCCTGGGTGCCATTCTATTGCATCGGTGAGGATTGCCGCCAGCGGACGAGCATCCAAAGCGGTATTTCTAGGGGATTTCGTGGCCATTCGGCAATTACGCGGCCGCTAGTCTCGTTATACCCCAGGACGTCAGAATGCGTGATCGTGAGGGACAATGCGACTTCGACAGAACTGACAAGCCGACTACACGCTCGGGTACCCGTGAACATGCACATCCTCGCCCAACTGCCTGATTTGGACCTCGCACAGGGACAGCGCCTCGGTCATGTCGTCGATGCCCGCGCCGCCGATGGGCGAGGGAGCACCCGCTCCACCGAGAACTTTGGGTGCGATGAACACGTGCACTTCGTCGATCGCGCGCAGGTCGAGCAGCGATCCTAAAACCTCACTGCCGCCCTCGACGAGGAGGTTGGTCAGTTGACGTTTGCCCAGTTCCTCCAGCAGGGCAGTGAGCTGGTCGCCGCGTTGCTCTCCGCCGAGTGTTAGCACTTCGACGCCGCCGTCTTCCAGCGATCTGCGCTGCTCAGCCGATGCTTGGTCGGTCGCGGCTACCAGCAGCGGTGCCTGATCGATCGATTGCACAAGTTTACTTTCGGTCGGAAGCGACGCGGTGGAGTCGAGCACGACGCGCGTTGCTACACGCGGACCCGCGGGACGCGCCGTCAGCAGCGGGTCGTCGAGCGCCGCCGTTCGCCGTCCGACGAGGATCGCGTCGACCCGTCCGCGCAACTGGTGCACTAGCGCTCGCGAGGACTCGCCGCTAATCCACTTGCTGCTACCGGTCGCACTGGCAATCTTGCCGTCCAGGGTCATTGCCCACTTGGCAATCACCCACGGTCGCCTAGCCTTGATCAATTTGGCGAACGGGGCGATCAACCGCCGCGCGTGCTCTTCCAGCACGCCGGTCACAACGTCGATCCCTGCCTGTCTTAGTGCGGCGATTCCTTCTCCGGCAACGCTTGGATTGGGATCTTCACACCCAATGAACACGCGTGCCACTTTGGCGTCGATCAATGCTTGTGTGCAAGGTCCAGTCTTTCCATGATGGCAACATGGCTCCAGCGTAACGTAGGCGTCCACCCCACTGGCATTGTCGACTCCGACATCTCGCAACGCTTCGACTTCTGCGTGAGGTCCACCAAAGCGTTGATGGTATCCGCGGCCCACGACCGCGCCCTCGCGCACGAGGATGCAACCAACCATCGGATTGGGTTCGACGGAACCTTGACCTTGCTGTGCAAGCTCAAGCGCTTGCGCCATAAATTGCTGATCGGCAACGTCGCGGGACATGTTCGTGCCCGTAGTCATGGAACCCAGCGTACAACGACACAGACGGGCGTTTCCGACTCCGCCCTATCAACTCGGCATTCCGAAATCCGAATTCGGAGTGCTTTCATGGAGTCCAGATGACGGACTTTTGTTCGCCGGTAGCCGTACCTGAGTTATCACTCTCGGGTGTCCAGATTTCCGAGCTTTCCACCTCGGCGGGTAGCTGTTGTTCCAGTGGATTTGGAACGGCGGATCCCGCAGCATCGGGTGGTGCGACAAGGCCGGCCGCGTACAGAAGCCGATACGTGGCTTCGGCAATGCCGGGTTCCTTGAGGTGCGAAGTGCGAATCTCGCCCAGTAAACGCTGGACGCCGGCTGCATCGCCACGTTCGATCGACAACTCCAACTCCATCAGCGCCCACTCACCTGTGGAGCTGTTTCTTTGCTCCGACCACTTCCTCGCCTGTTCGGCCCACTCAAACGCCTTGGTCGGGTTCGGCTCCAAGCGAATGAGCTGTCGATACGCTGCCGTCAGGTCCACATTGTCTGGAATCTCGGGCCGCGAGACCAACTCACGTCCGACCAGCAACGTGGCATACTTGGCCCCCATCAGCACGGTGCGATTGAGAAGCTCGGTTAATTGCTCTTCCGACAACTTGGCAAGTTCAAACCGCGGCACTCGCACGATCGGTACGTGCTCGAGATCGACGTCGGTCGGATCGATTGCCTCCAGTGCAGACAAGCCTAGCGTTTGACGTAGCTCGACAAACAAGGGCGCCTCGGCCGGATCGACGGCTGCTTGCTCGATAATGAGCGCGCTGGCCAGTAGTGGGACTCGGAGCGCTTCGTTGTCTTTTGCCTCCAAAGGCGACTGATTGTTCAGTGCCGCACGTGGCGCTTGGGACCAGCTTTCGAGAATCGCCTCGCGGCGTTGTTCGGCTAGCAATGACTGACGGTGTTCGGCAGGTGTGTCGTTGGGCAGCCGCCAGCGCCAACTGAGAGATTCTTCGCTGATCGACTTGTTGGCAATGACTTCCTCTTCCTTCGCCTCGCCGAGCGGGGTGCCGCTCACTTCGCTGAGTAGCTGGAACACGCGATCGAAGTCGTCGCCCCGATCGGTTGTGACTTCCAGCTGCGCTTCGCGATCGGTTCTTTTGCCATACACGCTGAGGAACGCAATGACGTGGGGAATCTCATCTCGCTGAATGCCCACGCCAGTGCTTGGAGTTTCTCGATCGAGGAGCACGAAGGAATCGCGAGGACGGTCGACCTCGTCGTCGTATTCTTCCGGGTCGATGGCATAGTGTTCCACCCGTTTGTCATTGGTGAACTTTTCGGTCAGTTGGTCGAGGTCAGCGATTTCGAAGGTGGACTTGATCGTTTCCAACTTCGGATCTTCCAGCTCCGGGTTGACCAGCTGGGCCAATGCCTCTGCCTCGATCGCATTGTCCAGCGGCACGTCGAGTCGCGCGTACTCGTGCAGGCCACTGGCGAAACGCCCCACGTCGCCCAACCATCCGCGCAATAGGGCTAGGTTATAGACCACCTCGGGCACGGATCCGAGTTCCTGGTGCAACTCCGCATAGAGGGCTTCCGCCTGTCGCCACAGTCCGCGCAGCGACAGCGCGGACGCTGCTTCGAATCGCGTCTGCCAATCGACATCGGCTGGGCAGGGTAGCAGCTGCCACGACTCGCGCATCAGCAAAGGCAAGCCTGATTGCAGATTCATCCGTAGCAACAATTCGATCCCACGGTTGTCATCGTCGGGTGAGATGGCTGCATAGAGCAGCAAGTGAGAACGGGCCGCGATGAGCTCCCCTTGCATCAGCAGCGCTTGGCCGACTGCGCCGACAGCTTCAAGCACCCGCAGCGGCATTTCCTGGTCGAGTTGTTCCAAAGCATTCTGCAACGGGCCGACTGCCTTGCGTCCGCCTTCGACCGCTGCCAGTAGAATCGCCGCTTGGGCGTTGGCTGTCGGGCTGAGCGGATGGGCCTCCAGAAAATCACCAATCGTCTTACGCGCCGCATCAAACTCGTGCATTGACAACTGCAGCGAGGCTTGCAGGTCGAGCAGCGAAGCCCGCTGGGGCTGTTTCTTGAGCAGTTGCTCAGCGTGCTTCAGCGCCGCGTGCGGCTGATCGCCCGCGACCATCTTTTGCACTTTCTCGAAATCCGAGGCGAGATCGGCGCAGCAGAATTTCAGTTTCTTGCCAATGCCACAGGGGCAGGGAGAGTATGGATCGATGGCCATGGCTCGTGGTGCCGGCGAAGCCGGTCCGCTGGGGAATTTGCTCGAATCAACGCTCCCACGATCGTATCACAGTCTCATGCACTCTGCGAGCCAGCAGCGAATCCTGGCTCTGCCGTGCTTGCGGTCGCAGCTCAGACGGCCACCCGGGCACGAAATTCACCGATCAACTGCAGCAGTGCCTGCTGCGGATCGGCGAATTTCTGAACGCCCTCGCGCATGAGCTGATCCTCGAGCTTCTGCATGTCGACGGCGGACTCGATCTCTTCGATCACTGCGTTGGGCGGTAGCTGGTCGACTGTGCGGTTGAACGATTTCCCGCTAGCCTCGACCGCTTCGTTCGTGACCGGTGGGTTGGTCTGGATGTCGCTGCCAACGAGTGCCTCGACGTACTTCCAAGCAGGTTCGTTGGGGTCCTTAGTACCGGTGCTGGCGAAGACGATCTCCTGGAGCAGAGGTGTGGGTTGCTGGTCCCAGAACTGTTGATTGTCTCGCCACATCTGCTTGGCGTTCAGCAATCCGACCTGCCCCTGCGCCTCGGATGATAGGTGCGGAAGCTCGCTCGCAGTGTAGACGTCAACGCGGGAAATAAAGATGCTGTAGACGCTCTTGAACTTCTCGAGCGACGCGAGTTGTTGCGCACCTCGCCAAATGGCATCACGGGCCTCGCGATATTGGCGCATGGTGAAAATCAACGTGACGTTCAAAGGGACGCCTCGCGCGGCGAGTCCCTCCAGCGAAGCCAATCCTGCTGGCGTTGCCGGCACTTTGATCATGCGATTCCGATGCCCATCCGACCACTTGGTTCCCAGTTCGAGGTACTTCTCAACGCGCTGATCGTGGGTCAGCGGATTGTCAGCCGCTTCGAGCAGTGGATCGACCTCGAAGCTGACGTAACCGTCGTCGCCACTAGTATCTTCCCATACCGATAGAAACTCCTCCTGCGCGGCTGAGACCACCTGATCGGTGAGCGCCCATGCCGCGTCGTAGTCCGAGAGGCCTTCGTCTTTTAGCAATCGCCCGAGTGCGTCGTCGTAGCGACCCGATTTGATCAGATTGCTGATGATGATCGGATTCGATGTCGCGCCGCTGGCGCCCAATGCGCGATTGCTGGTGACCAGCTCAGGGTCCACTGAGTCGAGCCATAGTTTCGTGCCAGCTTCAATGATGGATGCTAGTGGGGAAGCCATAGAAAAACCGCTGCCTTGGTCGGAGGTGGGGAGGAAGAATGCCGTTGAAATTGATTTTCCGCCAGCAGACCAACGATGACCAGTCCGTCTTGTCGAATGCGCGCATCGCTGGGCGCCGCAACTCCAGGCGATTGCGACAGCACGCCCAAGTGGGCAAATAGGCAATTATCGGCGAGTTTGCGGGCTGGGTGGCGCCTGCCGATTGTCCGGATTGGCATGATTTTTCCGATTTTGCCGGTTATTCCTGCATCCTGGATACGGCAGTGGACGATTGGACCTGTGAGCGAGATTCCGGCGCGACCTGTGCCTGACTCACGAAGATGATATTAGGGAGGCTATTGCGGTGAGAAAGCTAGAATATTCTCTGGTCTTGGGGCTGTCGCTCCTGGTATTGCATCTTGGCCATTCGTCAGCCAGCGCACAGGAACTCCTGGTGCCGCCGGCGAACGGCGCCACCAACCCGTCGGGGCTTGGGCTCCCGGGATTCGAACTCAATCCGCAAGGCTCGGGCACACGCGATGCGCTGCCCGAACTCGAGTTGCCTGAGCTACCCGGGACTTCCTCGGGTTCGACGATGGATTCGACAACGACGTTGGAGCCGATTCCAGCTGGGGAACTCCAGCAAGGACTCGAGCAAAACGTCGAAGGCGAGCAGTATCGCATCTTTGACTATCATCCGGCCGCGCTTGAGAGCACGGGCACCTGGTTGCGTCGTGGTTTCTGGTACTCAGAAGTGGACGCGGTCTTGATGGATCGAGTCTGGCGCCGTGACAACTTCGTTTTGGGATTCCAGGACAACGAGCTTGTAAGCACAATTTTTGGTACCAATCCAGCCGGCAATGAGTTGGTTGTAGATGCAGGTCGATCGGGGGCGGAAGCGGCGCCGCGGCTGACGTTGGGGCGCTTCCTGTTTCGAGACGCGAAGAATCGTGATCACACTGCGGAGTTCGTTGCCTACGGCGGTGGCCAATGGTCCCAGGGCGGCCGGCTCGACGCTGTGCCAGGTGGTATTTCCAATGGCACGCTGACGGTCGGTTCGTATACCGTGCTTCAAGTCGCGACCAACATCGGATCCGCGCGATTGCCGTTAGACAACGGCAATCCTTCATTCGACGGAGCGACCGCCATGGAGTATTCCTACGATAGTCGCATGAACAACTTCGAGCTGAACTACCATCTCAAGCAACGCATGGGAAGAGACCGCATGGAAATGGAGCCCAGCGGCCGTTGGGTGCGACGGGCGAAAAAATCGTCGTCGTTCTCAATACTGGCAGGGCTTCGCTACTTCGACCTGAACGAGGACTTCGATTGGAACGCGTTCGGCATCGACGATGATAACGACGTCACCACGGCTCCCCAGACGGGAACTTACCTCGTCCGGACTGACAACGATCTGATCGGCGCGCAGCTGGGCGGTTCTTGGACCATCGAGCGTGCTCGCTGGAGCTTGGGGCTGAAGACTAAAAGCGGCATGTTCCTGAATCACACCAACGTGATTAATCGGTTTGAGGTGACCGGTGGTGTGACCGAAGGCGACAATGAGATGACGATCGATAACTTGTCGTTCATCGTCGAGGGCGGCCTGCAAAGCAAAGTGCACGTGGCTCCAAATCTGTCCATTCGTTCGGGAATTGATATTATGTATGTTGGCTCCGTGGCGCTGGCTGCCGAACAATTGAACTTCGTGCCGGTCTCGACGTACATCGACGATACGGGCTCGGCCACTTATATGGGCGGCCACATCGGCTTCGAGGCCTATTGGTAGGCTCTTCCCAAGTGTCGTAAAGTCCGGCTAGCGTTAGTCTTCCGATTAGGCAAGAACGAACACACCGGTTCAGCCGATCTAGCTAACAAAGGCGACCCAGACTCAGGTTTTGCAGCGGAGCTAGCAGATTGCTCAGCCCTGCCGACGTAGACTCAAGCGGCGATCCACGCTAGCCTAGAATGCTGTCAAAGCCATGATTTGGCCTCTAGACGAGGTCCTCTGAAAGCGAACCTTGTGAGCCATCCGATCCTTCCCTAGCCGACGCTGGGTCTCTCTTGTCTGTCTCAGCCAACAACTCGATTAAGCAGCCTTCGTTTCTGGCACGCACGACCTGGGGGCAGCCCAACTACTTTCTGCTAGCCATGCTGGCGGCATTTCTGCTGGCGTTTATGCCGCGCGGCGCGCGAAAAGCAGTCGAGGGCAACACCAACAAAGCGGAAGACTGGCTGCCGCCCGGCTATGCCGAGTCGGTCGACTTGCGCTGGTTTCGAGACTACTTTGTCGGCGAACAGTTTGCGCTGGTCAGCTGGGATGACTGTACACTCGGCGAAACCGAGAAGCTCGAAAAACTCTCCCGCAGCCTGATCCCATCCCGCGCGGCCCTTGCCAAAGCGAAACCCGACTCGGATCTCGCGCAGCGCGCTGAGTGGTACAAGAAGGTCATCACCGGCCCGCAGGTGCTCGACCAACTCATGGAGACGAGCCAACTCTCGTACGCCGAAGCGATCCAGCGCGTCGAGGGTGCATTGGTCGGTCCACGCAAGGTCGACGCCGATGGCGAGAAGCTCGGCAACGAGTCGCGCACCACGTGCCTGATTGTCTACCTGACCGAGGCGGCCACGAGCAACAACCGCATCATGCGGCAATCGATCGAGAAGATCTCTGAGATCGCAACTGCCGAATGCGGCATCGCGGCCGAAACGATCCACATGGGCGGCCCGCCGGTGGACAATATCACCATCGATATTGAAGGTGAGCGGACGCTCATCCGGTTGGCGGGGCTCTCGGGAATCGTCGGATTGGCGTTGTCGTATTGGTGTTTTCGCAGTGTCAGACTCACGGGCATTGTGTTTGCCGTGGGCGTGCTGAGCGCGGGCATGAGCCTCGCAATCGTATTCTACTTCGGTATTGCGGAAGTCATCCTCTTGGGGATGCAGAAGCCACGACTGGGAACGGTGGATGCGATTCTGATGTCGATGCCGGCGGTGGTTTATGTGTTAGGCCTTTCTGGCGCGATTCACATCGTCAACTACTATCGCGATGCGCGTCGCGACACGGGACTGCACGGCGCGGCCGAAACCGCCGTGAAGCTCGGTTGGGGCCCGTGCACCTTGGCGGCGTTCACGACGGCCGTCGGGCTTGGTTCGCTTTACACTAGCGACATCCTGCCGATCAAGAAATTCGGCATGTTCACAGCCGGGGCCGTACTGCTGACCGTGGTGGTGTTGTTTACGATCCTGCCGATCTTCTTGCATCGTTTCCCCGTGAGCGATGATTTAGTCAAACGTCAGTCTGGCGGGCATGGCGGACGCAACGAAAGCCATTTGCCTGCCTGGGCAAAGCAGCTGTTCGGCTTCGTGATCGGTCGTCACGCGATCACGTTTGCGGCGTGGCTAGTCGTGATGGGTGTGCTGGCGGTCGGATTCACCAAAATCGAGACTTCGGTCAGCCTGCTGAAACTACTGGACCCAGAAACCGACCTGATACACGACTATGCTTGGCTTGAAACCAATTTGGGCAACCTCGTGCCGATGGAAATCGTACTGACGATTCCCAGCGAACATACCCGCAACGCCGACGAACGTGCTGAGGCCGACGGTACTCCTTACCGGATGACCATGCTGGAACGGCTCAATCTGATTCGCGAAATCCAGCAACGGATGGAAGAATTGCCCGAGATCAGCCGGGTGATGTCGGTGGCCACCTACACGCCTGAAGAGACCAACACAGGCTCGGCCAGCGCCGACCAAGCGGGTGACTTCGGCGTGAGCCAAGGCTTGGAAGAAACGCTTGCCGAACTTGAGGAAACCGGGTTCTTTCGTTTCGAAGATTTGCCAGCGGGCGAGAAGAACTCAGCTGGTCGTGAACTGTGGCGAATTAGCGCACGTGTCGCGGCGCTGGGCGAAGACTCCGAAGGCGTTGACTACGGCGACTTCGTCTATGAGTTGAAAAAAGTCGTCGATCCCATTCTGGTCGCCTACCAGCAGCGCGACATGATCGTCAAGCAGTTGCAAGCGCAGGGCAAGGAGTTGTACGGCTCGAAGGTATGCATCTTGTTCCGCACCCGCGACGATGACACCGAACCCAAGGCCAGCACCCAAGAAGCCGTGTTGTCCAACTTGCTTAGACGGAGCGGCGTGGAACTGGTGAAGCGCCAGGTCAATGTGAATGGCAAACTGCGCACCGTGCGAATTCTGCCAAAATACAACTTGGCCCAACTCGACAAACGCGAGGACGACGGCGAATACCTCGACCGCGTGATCAGTCTACTCAGCAAGCAGGACGCGCTGATTCTGGTTTCAGCGAGTAGCGATCCTCGTGCGCAGGACTTGGCAAAGCACCTGCCCGTGATCGACGTGACCGACGTTCCGATGTACGAAACCTCGGCCGCCGTGCCGCTGGCAACCGACAGCGGACCGAGGCCGATTCGAGCCGTCTACACCGGCATGATTCCACTGGTTTACAAAACCCAGCGGCAACTGCTTGTAAGTCTTAACGAGAGCATCATGTACGCTACGGTATTGATCGCCGTGGTGATGATGTTTGTGTTGCGAAGTCCGATGGCGGGTTTGATTTCGATGATTCCCAACGTCTTTCCGATCGTCATGATTTTCGGCGCGCTTGGTTGGCTGGGAATCAAAGTCGACATTGGCATCATGATGACCGCCAGTGTCGCCCTCGGCGTAGCGGTCGACGATACGGTCCACTTCCTGACGTGGTTCCGTCGGGGCGTGACGCAAGGGCTCGATCGCGTGCAGTCGGTGATGCTGGCCTACGATCGCTGCGCTACAGCGATGTTGCAAACCACCGTCATCGGCGGCTTGGGCCTGGCCGTTTTCGCCACCAGCACATTCACGCCCACCCAGCAGTTTGGTTACCTCATGATCTCGATGCTCGGCGCTGCTTTGGTCGGCGACCTGTTGCTGCTGCCAGCGATTCTTGCTGGACCGTTGGGGAGTTTCTTCGGCGGAAAGGCGCCCGCCGCGGACGCCATCAACGATTGGGGCACCGCTCCCGCTGTCGAATCGACTCCCACCGCTGTTCCGGTCTCCAGCACCGCGGAGGACGGGCCATCATCGACGGAGAGCGAGCCAACTCGCGAAGCGGAACCGATGCAACCCGCGCTTGCTGACGACAGCGAGAGAGCGTTGCTCGAAGGCCCTCACGCCGCACTGCACGCCAAACTCCGCAGCCTGCGACGGGGCGAGTCGCAGCAAGATTCGGTTTCTTCTTAAACGCTAGTTGAATCCGCTGCGGTGGGCCTCTATCGCTTTATTGCTCGTGTGAGGCATAATAGGGCGATGCCGCACCGCAATCTGCTACTTCTCTGGGCGACCATCGTCATTTCGTATTGCTGCTATGTGCGTGCTGAGCAAAACCCCTACGCGCGTTACGTGGCCGCGGGATACTCCTTCATCGATCGCCTGGCCCTGCAGGAACCGGCAGACCAGACGCTGTTTGAAGGCGCGATGCGTGGCATGATCGATGTGCTGCGCAGATCGGGCGACGAGCATTCGGCTTTCGTCAACGCGAAGCAGCAGGATGAGTTTCGCGAAGGCCTGACGCAACAGTTCGGCGGTGTCGGCGTCCGCATTCGTTTGTTGGGCAACCCCAAGCGACCCACCGTGATCGGCCCGCCCACGCTAAACTCGCCGGCGGCAGCGGCTGACGTTCACTCTGGAGATCGGATCGAGGCAATCGATGCCAAGGATACCGAAGGGATGCCGATGCAAGAGGTGCTGCGTCTCATGCGCGGTCCGGTGGGCGAAACCGTGGAACTTAAGCTTCGTCATCTGGAGGCAGACACCGCCCGCGAGGTTGAACTGAGTCGTGCGATGATCACGATGGATTCGATTTTGGGAGATGTACGACGGGAAAACGACACTTGGCAGTTCCGCTTGCCAGACGACTCACGTTTGGCTTATCTACGTCTTTCAACATTCGGTGACATGACCTTCATCGAGCTTTCCACGATCTTGGCCGCGCTCACCTCCGGGAACGGTGAGGATCCGATCGAAGGACTGATTCTCGATCTGCGCGACAACGCCGGTGGCGCGCTTGATGCGGCCGTCGACATCAGCGATTTGTTCTTGCGACCGGGACTGACCATCGTCACGACGCGCGGACGCGAAGAGAAGATCCGCGATCGCTTTGTCTCGACCGGCGACGGCGGTTACACCGACTTGCCACTGGCAATTCTCATTAATCAAAACAGCGCCAGCGCCAGCGAAATCGTCGCCGCATGCCTGCAGGACTACGGTCGAGCCGTTGTCGTCGGGCAGCGTTCCTATGGCAAAGGGACCGTCCAACGACTCATGCCGATCGAGTCTGGCCGTAGTCTGTTGAAGTTGACCTCGGCCACCTATTGGCGCCCAAGCGAAAAGAACATCCATCGCATGCCAGGCGATGGCAAAGAAGCCACCTGGGGAGTGCAACCGAATCCAGACCTCGATATTGTACTAGACGAGGAAGAATACTTGCACTGGCGGCAGTATCGCAGCCGACGTGATGTATTCGGCAAAGATCCCAGCGGACCATTGGTGGAACTCCTCGAACAGGAGGATGGCAAATTGCCCGCCGGCTTTACCGACCGATGTCTTCAGCGCGCGGTCGAATACCTGCAGTTGCAACTGACTGAAGTCGCAGAGAATTTTTCTCTGTGACGCTCGCGCCTGCCGATTGAGATCCTACTGCCGACAAGTTGCGTGCAAAGTGTCGCGCTGTCGTTCGCTGGATTTACTGCCGCTGAGCACAACACCTACTGAGCCGCCGCTGTCCAATTGCGTTCACGCAGATGCACCTTCGCGACGCCATGCATGTAGTTGTTTTTCAGTTGTGCGGACGCGGACTGTTCCATGTGTTTTCGCGCCAGGTCCGGCTGCTTCGACACTTCGTAGTAAAGCCCCAGATAGAGATGCGCGTACATCAGGGCGCGCGCGCTGCTGTCCTTTTCTGCCGCAGCTAGCACCGCGTCTGGCGAACCGCGACCTGCATATAACTCGTACACCTCGGCCATTGGTACGCGCGTGTCGCGACGTGTGTCGATTTCTAGGAGTCGATTCCTGGCCTCCATGACGTCCTTGCGGCGCGCGACACACAGAAAATGCCAGGCCGCGTTCTCGACGTCGTTTCGATTGACCGCCTGGTGCGCCTCGAACAGCTTCCGGCCTTGCTCGAACGCATCAGCGTAGTAGTAGCAAATCCCAAGCTGCCACAGATGGGGCTTCGCCCGTGGCTCCAGTTCGATCGCCCGTTCGAAGGACTTGACCGCCGTTTCGACCTCGCCAGCGAGAAACTCGGTTTCGCCTCGCGAAACGTAGTCTGCGGGCGACCGCGTTGTCTGGCCGGCAACCTGTGTGAAGACGGCGGCGGCAACGAAGTAAGCCAAGTTCAAGGGCATCGCGTTTCTCACCTTCGTTGAGGACGATTTCTGCTGAGCTAGATCGAATTGCGGACGCCACCGGGGAAATCTATACTGGTTGGTTTGCTGGTCGAAGATTTCCGCTGACCGTACGCCGCCATTCCACGAAGTATATCCGCAAATGCCCGAACGTGCCGACCTTGTTTCCGTCGACGATGCTGCCAAGCCCCTGTTCTTTGGCGTGGACGTGGGCGGTACCAACATCAAGCTCGGACTGGTCGACGACCAGGGACGGACGGTCGGTTACCACTCGATCCCCACCGACGTCGAGAAGGGCCCCGACGCTGCCGTGGAGCGGATCGCCGAGGGCGTCGACCACGTCGTCCGACAGGCGGAAGCCGAGCCTGGCGATCTCGCGCGAATCGGTGTGGCTACGCCAACGGCGGACATAAAAACTGGTCACATCACGACGCCAGGCAATTTGCCGGGCTGGTGGCATTTTCCGATTCGCGATCGAATCAGCGAACTTTGCGGCAAACCTGTGCGTTACTCCAACGACGCGAATGCGGCGGCGTTTGGCGAATACTGGAGCGGCGCGGCGGCCGAGTACCACAGCATGGTCATGCTCACTCTGGGAACCGGCGTAGGCGGTGGCATCATCGTCGGTGACCAACTGATCGAAGGCGCCAACAGCCTGGGCGGCGAGTGCGGCCATATCCTCCTCGATCCCAGCGACGACGCGCGAGTCGATTCGTTCGGGAAAGTCGGGTCACTGGAAGCCTACTGCGGTGCGTACTCGATTGTCGGACGAGCCAACGATGCCGTCGATGCCGGCGAACCGAGTAGCCTCGCTTCGATCCGAGAGGCTGGACGCGAGATTACGCCACTGGACATCGCCAAAGCAACCGAATCGGGCGACAAGCTAGCGCGCAAGGTCTTCGCCGATACAGCGCACTACCTCGGTCTCGCGATTGTGACGTTCGTCCACACGATCGACCCCGAAGCACTGGTGATTGGTGGCGGGGTCGATTTCGGCGGCCCCGGGCATCCACTGGGCGAGGAGTTCCTGCAACTCATCCGCGACGCTGCACGGCCCCGATTATTGGCGGAATTGCGCGACAACTTGCTGATCACGTTCGCCGAGCTCGGCGGCGACGCAGGTTACATTGGTGCCGCGGGACTGGCGCGTTTGGAGCATCACAAGGACCAATAGCAAATGTCATGTACTTACGGTTCACGACACTTGCCAAGGATGAACAATCACACTCACTGAAAGGTGTTTTCCAAGCTGCCTTCGAGCTCCGTGACTCGGGAAGACTGGACGATTATCAAGAAGCTGAGCTGAATCGCGCTTTGGATTGGCTAAAACAGCACCTCAAATCACCAGCATGCCTGCATGATCCGGAGAATTACCGTGCTGTTTCGTGGTTCGATCCTCGTGCGGTAAAACCAATGCAGTACGTCTGGCGAATCGTTCAAGTACTCGAAGATCATGGTGTGTTGATACAAGTTCACAAATCGAAGGATCCAGGCATCGTGATCTATGAGGACGGCTGGCAAGTCGTAGCAAAGCCAAGGCGGAAGAAGAACTAACTAATCGTAGATCGATTCAAACTCAAGAACACGCCCCTCCCAAGCTTCCCACCTCAATGATCCAACCTAAGTTCATACGCAATTTCTCTATCGTCGCGCATATCGATCATGGTAAGAGCACCTTGGCCGATCGGCTGATGGAGCGTACCGGCACCGTCAGCGAGCGCGAGATGAAGCAGCAGCTGCTCGACGACATGGACTTGGAGCGCCAGCGCGGAATCACGATCAAAGCGCGTGCCGTGACAATGCGCTACGAGCACCAGGGAGATACATACGAGCTGAATCTGATCGATACGCCGGGCCACGTTGACTTCCAGTACGAAGTATCACGGTCGCTAGCATGTTGCGAAGGTGCCGTGCTGCTGGTCGATGCGTTCCAGGGCGTCGAGGCACAGACGGTCGCCAACGCCTACTCCGCGATGGAACACGACCTGACGATCGTGCCGGTGATGAACAAGATCGACCTGGTGCATGCTCGCCCCGACGAAGTCCGCGAGGAAATGGAGCAGACCTTGGCGGTTGAACCCGAGGAAGTGCTCGGCTGCAGCGCCAAGACCGGCGTCGGTTGCGAGGAGGTGCTGGCCGCCATCATCGATCGTGTTCCAGCACCTGACGGCGATCCTAAGGCGACATTGCAAGCGATGGTGTTCGACGCGCACTACGACGAGTTTCGCGGCGCGATCACGTATATCCGCGTAATGAATGGCACCGTTAAAAAAGGTCAGAAAATCAAGTTCTTGCAGCAGGGCACGACCCACGAGATTGTCGAGCTGGGACATTTCACGCCGCTACGCACGGCCGCCGATCAGCTCTCCGCAGGCCAAGTCGGCTATCTCATCTGCAATATCAAGTCGCTGGGTCACGTGCACATCGGTGATACGATCAGCGTCGTCGGCGATGATCCAGCCGAAGTCCTTCCCGGTTACGAAGAGCCCAAGCGGATGGTGTTCTGTGGACTCTATCCTTCAGACGGACAGGACTTCAAACAACTGCGCGACGCGCTCGACAAGCTGCAGATCAATGATCCGAGCTTCGAGTTCCAGCCGGAAACGAGCGATGCGCTCGGATTCGGATTTCGCTGCGGATTTCTGGGCCTATTGCACATGGAAATCGTGCAGCAGCGGCTCGAGCAGGAAGCCGACATCGATCTGGTGCAGACGGCGCCCAACGTCACTTACGAGGTGGTGACCAAGCAGGGCGAAACGCTCGAGATCCACACCCCGCAAGACGTGCCCGATGGGGGCGACATCGAGGAGTTTCGTCAGCCGATCGTGCGTGCCAACTTCGTCGTGCCGACCGATTACATTGGCGGCATCATGAAGCTCTGCGCCGACCGCCGCGGCACGTATATTCGCACGGAGTATCTCTCGCCGACGCGGGCGATGTTGGTCTACGATGTCGCGTTGGCCGAGATCATCTACGACATGCACGACAAGCTCAAGACGATCACTCGCGGCTACGGCACGATGGACTACGAACTCTTGGGATACGAGCCGGGCCAACTCGTACGGATGGACATCCTTGTCAAAAACGAACGTATCGATGCTCTGTCGATTGTTTGCGACAAGCGCGACGCGGAACAGCGCGGGCGGGCAGTGATCAAGAAACTTAAGAAGGAAATTCCACGGCACATGTTCGAGGTCGCGCTGCAGGCAGCAATTGGTACGCGCATCATCGCTCGCGAAACCATCTCGGCGATGCGCAAGAACGTCACGGCCAAGTGCTACGGCGGCGACATCAGTCGCAAACGCAAACTGTGGGAGAAACAAAAAGAAGGTAAGAAACGCATGAAGTCGATCGGCTCGGTCGACATTCCACAGAAAGCCTTCTTGGCCGTGCTCGAGACAGGCGAGGAAGACAACAAGAAGAAATAGACGACCCTTAGTCGCGCCATAGCAGCGCAATTGCGGCGATCACCACCACCACAACCGCTGCCACGATCGCCAGCGTGTGCGTATTCGTCGTCCGGGCGACCATAGAATCTGAGGGCGTCTGAAGCCGCTGCGTCAGATTGGGCGTCGTCGGTTCGATCGCACTGTCCGATGGATCGTCGGGCGCTGGCACCGCGTTAGATGTCGCAGCCACGTTACCCGAGAGAATGCGCTCCAATTCCTCGGCGAGCACGCCGGCGTTCTCGGGCCGATCGTCCGGACGCTTTTCCAACATCTTGTCGACCACATCCGCTACTGGCTTCGGACAATCGGCGACCAGCACGTCCAGTCGAGCCGGCGCTGATTCGAGGTGTTGATCAAAGATCGTCGCGAAGTCGGGACCTTCAAACGGCACGCGTCCGGCGATCATCTCAAACAGGATGCAACCCAGTGCGTAGATGTCCAACCGCCCGTCGATGTCCGCCTCTCCGGTGATCTGTTCCGGCGGCATGTATTTCCAAGTTCCGACCGTTTGTCCCTCGGCGGTAAGTCGCGAATTGCTCAGGTCTCTGGCCAGTCCGAGATCGCCCAGCTTCACGAGCCCATCTTCCGCCAGATACAAGTTCGCAGGTTTGAGATCGCGGTGCACACAATCTCGCTCGTGGGCGTGCGACAGCGCATAGCATACCTGCGCGGCGA
>JANQQA010000301.1 GCA_028285205.1 Bythopirellula sp.
ACCAGTCACCAACTACGAAAAGCACGTAGCACGCGTATTTGTGGTCGGTCCCACGCACTTGCAAACAAAGTCGTTCGCTCACAACACCCTACGAACCTAGGTGGACTTGGTTCGCCTCAGGTTCTTTCAAATGTTATCAGTTAACTGGGGCAATTAGGCAGGCAACCTTCAATGACTCTGACACGACGAGCAGGCTGGGTGATTGTTAATTCTCCAAGACTGGTCGGCTGAAGGGAGGGGAACGATCCTTTGCGGACGGTTAACGTCATTTAGCCGAGCCAAACGTTTGTCTCGCCAGACTTAACAGTCGCTTCATGGGATCTTCATCATTGGCGAGCGTCCTTCTGCTACAACCTGTCGACCGTCGCTTCAACTAGTGAGTTGATTTGTGATCGGTCCCGGAACCAAGAACCTGTGCACGCTCGGCTAAACATGTATAGATTCGCACTACTCACCGCCCTGTCGCTTGTGCCGTTAAAACCGATCTTGGCCGAGAAGCCTTCGGGGACAAAGTTCAAATCCGAAGGACAGCGCGCTCAAACCGTTTCATTTCAGAACGATTTCAATGGCTATCAGGGCACCGTTGATACCGAGATCTGGGCTCTTGCACCGAAGACATTTCTGCACAAGAACCCCAACGCGTCTAGCGACGCCAACAATGATGGCGGCGAAAGCCAAGTTCTGATGAGGTTCGATGACATCATCGGTCGTGAACCGGGGCAGATCCCGCCAGGTTCAACGATCGTATCAGCGCAGCTGATCGTGAGCGCTTTTGACCAGGGGACAACGGTCAACCTTCATCGCATGCTTGTTCCGTTTGAGGAATGTGCAACATGGGACAGCATGGTTTCTGGTGTCTCGGCGGATGGCTTTGAGGCTTCTCGTCACAAAGATGGTTTTACATTTGGAAAGATCGCGGCGAGTTCTTCGGGCGCACTTTTCGACGTTCGCGACACGATTCAGCTGTGGGCGAATGGTCGCCAGAACCATGGTTGGGTTTTTTTGAACACCGGCGGAAATGGCTGGGACTTTTATGTGTCGGAGTTCGAGCGAAAAGCAGAACATCCCAAGCTCGTGGTGAAATTCGTGCCACCCCGAAGCCCTGTTTCGTCGCTGGAGGCATCCAAGCAGTCATCGGAGACTGCACCGTCGACGGTTTCGTCTACCTCCGCATCGGGGTAATGCCCTGTCAAACGACATTTCAATAGTCCATTAACACCGCTTGTTCGGGAACTTCCCTCTGGCTCAGTCCGAACCACCAGAGTAGCCATTGTTGCAGAAAAGGAATTTGAATCATGAGCCCTAAACCAGGAACTTGGCATGCAGATCCCGCGCACTTTCGCCCGCGCCGACGTGACGTATTGCATGTTGGGTGGCTAGCCGGTTTGGGGCTATCACTCGGAGACTACTTCAGTCTGCACAGCAAGGTGCAAGCAGCGGAAGGTCGGACGATCCAGCCGACGGCCGAGCGAGTGATTCACATCTACTTGCCCGGCGGCTTTGCCCATATGGATAGCTTTGATCCCAAGCCCGATGCTCCCGTTGAGTACCGAGGAATCTTGGATACCGTGGCCACCAAGCTGCCCGGCGTCCGCTTTAGTAGCCATATGCAACATACCGCAGCAATTGCGGACAAGATTTCGGTTGTGCGGAGCATGACTCACACCGAAGTCGACCACAGCCGCGGCGAGCACAGTATGTTTACCGGCTATCGTCCAAGTCCAGCTCTGGTGTACCCCAGCATGGGTAGCGTCGTGGCTCATGAACTGGGCCCTCGTGGCGCGATGCCTCCTTACGTGTTGGTTCCCAATCAATCCAGTCAGTTTCTTGGCAGCGGATATTTGAGCAACGCCTACGGGCCATTTGCTCTCGGCGCCGATCCGGCGCGCTCCGGGTTCAAAGTCCGCGACTTGAATTTGCCGGAGGGTGTGAACTCTGAGAGGTTCGAGCGGCGCAAGTCCTGGAAACAACTCGTTGAGCAACACTTCGCTTCCCTGGAGAGCGATGATCGGCTTGACACGATGGACTCTTTCTACGGACGCGCCTACGAACTGTTGGCTTCGAAGGAATCGAAAGAAGCTTTCAGCCTGAAGGGCGAAACTGAAGAAACGAAAAAGCTCTATGGCATGGAATCATGGGGCCCAGTGATTCGCCCCCGCGCCGGAGCCAGCCTACTAATCGCCCGCCGCTTAGTTGATGCTGGAGCGCGCTTTGTTACTGTCAGCTATGGTCGCTGGGACACGCACGCATATCACTACCGCGGTATCTCGACCCAAATGCCCGACTTCGACCGCGCCTTCGCAGGGCTGATCACCGACCTGGATCAGAGAGGCATATTGGATTCAACGCTGGTCTTGGTGACCAGTGAGTTTGGCCGCACTCCTCGAGTCAACGCCGGCGGCGGCCGTGACCACTGGCCTCGGGTGTTTAGCATAGTTATGGCTGGAGGCGGCGTGAAGCGCGGGCTCATCTATGGAAAATCCGATGCGCTCGCCGCCGAGCCAGCAGAGAATGCACTCAATGTCGAAGACTATGCTACCACGCTATACCATCTGCTCGGCATCGACGCGCGGAAAGACTTGATGTCGCCTGGAGACCGTCCGCAAGCCATTGTCATGAATGGCAATGTGATCCAGGACTTGATTGCATAACTTTCGCCCCCCTCCGAGTTTGGCAGCACTTCAGTTAACTGCTTGGCAGGCTGCCGCCGTGAAAGAGCGATCTAAGGCCAAAATGAATCGCAACCTTGAAATGCCCCCAAGCAACAAGAACCTGATGTCCACCACTGTCCGTCTCGGCCCAGTCTTTTCCCTTACGGTAGCGATGTGTCTCGCTGCCACGCACTCCACCGCTTCAGAACCTGTGATCGAGTCCGTTGCACCGCCTGTCGGACAGCGCGGAACGGATTTCGAGATCGCAGTCGAAGGCGAAGGATTCGAGGGATGCCAAGGTCTGGTCTTTTACTCGCCGTCGATTCGCTGCAAGTCAATTGAGGTTGTCTCCGACTACGAAATCGTGGCGAAGATCCACGCCGATGCGGCCTGTCCATTGGGAAGCCAACCCTTTCGAGTCTTGTCGCGATTTGGTTTCTCCGACATGCGCACTCTGCGTGTCACCCCGTTTCCTGTACTGCTTGAATCCGCTGGTCCAGGGCCAACCAAAATCGAGCAGCTCAGCGGACAGACTTGCGTCGGTGTGCTTGAGTCCGGAGATATCGACAAATACCACATTGAGCTGAAGAAAGGCGAGCGACTTTCGGTAGAAATAGAAGCGGTCCGTTTGGGCTATGGGCTACTAGACACCGTGCTGTCGGTGCACGGACCAAATGGAAAAAGTCTGCTGCGAACGGACGACGATCCACTCTTTCAGCAGGACCCCGTCGGTTCCATAGTCGCCCCCGAAGATGGGCAATACACGGTCATTGTCCACGAGACGAACTATCAAGGAGGACTGACAAGCTACTACGCGCTGCACGTTGGGACCTTTCCCCGTCCGGGTGTCGTGTTCCCAGCCGGAGGAGCTTATGGGCGAACGGTTGAATTGGCCATTCTCGATCCCGCAGGATTTCGCAACACGCAAATCGTTCGGCTTCCTCCCAAGTCGAATGCGGCCGGCTTTCAACTTTTGCCGACAGCTAATGCATCAAACCCTGCGCCAACGCCTCTCCCGTTCCGGCTTGGCCAACTGACGTCCGTACTAGAAACTGAGCCCAACGATGCACCGGACCAAGCAACCCTGGCAGCGAGCAGCCCAGTGGCGCTCGATGGGATCCTGCAAGCCCCCGGAGATGTCGACTATTTCCAGATTGCAATTCCCTTTTCTCCGGATGAGTCGCCAAGCTATCGCCTAGAAGCCTTTGCAGATCGTGTAGGTTCTCCCATCGACTGCATGCTTAGACTCTTCGATGCCGATGGCCAGCTGGTTTCGTCCAACGATGACTGGGGATCGCATGACAGCCGCATTGAGTTCGTACCTCGCCGAGATTCGGTGTACTTCTTGGAGGTCACCGATAAACTCGGCGGTGGCAGTCCGAACGGCGTCTACCGTATCGAAGTCAATCGCACCGAACCGAAACTGACAACTTTCTTGCCACGTCCAAATCGGGTTTCTCAGGACTCGCAAACCATCTCTGTCCCGCGCGGCAATCGTATGCTCAAGCGAGTCGCGGTGAAGCGGGAGTACGTCGAAGGCGAGGTCCAACTCCAGTTCGTAGGGCTTCCAGCCGGCGTCCACGCTTCGCCCATCTCGATTCCTGACGATCAATTCTGGGTTCCGGTCGTATTGCGAGCTGATACCGATGCACCGATCGCAGGCAGTCTGGCGCAGCTGAATGCGACCTGTGCGACAGGCTTCAATCTCCTGGAAGGGAGTTTCGAGCAGACGGTCGATCTTGTGCACTCCACCGCCGATCAACTTTTCAATAGCGTCACGGTCGATCGGGTGGCAGTTGCAGTTACTCCTGAGATCCCTTTTCGAGTTGATCTGGAAACGCCTGCGACCGGTCTTCCAGCGGGTGGGCGGTTGAAGTTAAAGGCCACGGTCAACCGGCAAGACAACTTCAAAGAACCTATCCGGGTTCGGTTGCCATTCCTTCCACCCTGGGTGGTTTCCGACGCGCACATCGTGATCCCTGCCGACGAAACCGTTGGCTACTTTGACCTGCAAGCGCGACCCGAGGCGACCAGCCGTGATTGGCAGCTCGTTGCATCCGCAACCGTAGACACAGTCACCTCGGAAGGCGATATCGCCACAGTCGACGGGCGTGAAGTCTCGTCCGAACCAGTGCCAATTCGGATCGTCGAGAACCCCGTCCGAGGCGAATTCAATGAGCTAGCCGGCGAGCAAGGAGACTCGGTACAAGCCATTTGTTCGCTCGAGAAGACTTCGGAATTCCAAGGTGATTTCACGGCGACACTCGAAGGGCTACCCAATCGCATCACGTCTCAACCGGTCAGCCTGACCCACGCGAGCGAACAGATCGAGTTTCAGATCGAGGTCGCAGACGATGCTCCGCTCGGGACCTTTGAACGTGTTCAATGCCGTTTGTCCGGCAGTGCAAATGGACAAGAGGTCAGCTACGTCGTAGCAACTCGCACGACTCTCATTGTGATGGAGCCCGGCAAGTTGAAACGTGATGCTGAAGGACACCTACTTTCGCCGCTCGAGGCATTACGCAACTCGAAGTAAGACTCATTGCAGGTCACTTACCCCACGAAAACGAACATGAAAGCCTCGCAAGTATTCTCGATTTTTCTCGTTGCGTCGCTTGGTGCGGACCAACTGCTGTCGCCTCCCTCAGCTGCCAGTAGAGAACCTACAACGGCAACGAAGAACGAATCGACGCAGCTCGATGGTGTTAGCCCCGGTTTTTCACTGCACGTTTTTCCCAAGAAAGCAAGCTTTGCGTACTTGAGTGATCGCCAGAGGGTCGGGATTCAGATACGAACCGCAGATGGACGGACACAGGATGTAACCGATGAAGTGGTCTGGGATCTGGGGCAAAAAGACTTGGTATTTGATGGTCGTCAGTTCGGGCCAAGCTCAAGTGCGAGCCTTGATTCCAGTGGTATTCTCCTTGGCAAATGGAACGGTCAACTCATAGAGATTCCATTTGAAATCATGGACGGCGGCGTGGATCGCACCTTAACGTTCCGCAACGACATTCTGCCGGTGTTCACCAAGACCGGTTGCAACTCTGGGAAGTGTCACGGTGCAGCCTCCGGGAAAGATGGCTTCAGGCTAAGCCTTTACGGCTTCGACCCAGCAGGGGACTACTTCCGGGTGACTCGAGAAATGAGTGGTCGCCGAGTCAACTTGGCAAAGCCGGAAGCATGCCTGTTGGTGAACAAGGCGATTGGAGAAGTTCCGCACACCGGTGGCAATCCGATGCAAGTCGGCGATCCGAACTACGTCAAGGTCGTCAAATGGATTGCCCATGGCGCAAAACCTGATCCTCCAAAGATGCCAGTCCCCGTTGGAATCGAGGTTTACCCCACGAGAGCCGTGCTATCGAGTAACAGCAACTCGCAAAGCATGATTGTCATGGCCAGATACACGGATGATTCGGTCCGCGATGTCACCGAACAAGCGGTCTTTCTCAGCAACAACGACGCGGCTGCTTCAGCTGATGAATCCGGTATAGTTACTGCGAATGGTCCTGGTACTGCATTCATTCTAGCTCGGTTTGATCAATACACGTCAGGAACATCGATCGTCGTGCGATCCAGCCAGCCTTATCCTGGCTTGGACTTCAAAGCAAACAACTATATCGACGAATTCACTTCGGCGCACTGGCGTGATTTGCATGTTCTTCCATCGGAACTGTCGGCAGATGAGGTCTTCCTGCGTCGCGTCTATCTAGATGTCGTCGGCGTTCTCCCAACGCCAGAAGAAAGAGCCGCTTTTCTCAAGGACAGTGATCCGCTGAAGAGAGAAAAGCGGATTGACGAATTGATCGGCAGCAAGGACTTCCTGGACTTGTGGGTCATGCAACTAGCGGAGTTACTCCAAATTCGCCGTGCGAACGGCTTAAGTCAAAAAGGACTGAGTCTTTATGACAGTTGGTTGCGTGAGCAAGTGCATGCCGGGGTACCCGTAAACGAACTTATCCGCCAGCTTATTCCAGCAAGTGGCAGTACCTTCGAGAACCCTGCGACGAGCTACTATCAGACAGAAACGACGCCACAGCTGCTCGCAGAAAACATTGCCCAAGCGTTCTTGGGAACTCGGATTCAATGTGCTCAGTGCCACAACCATCCGTTTGACCGATGGACCATGGATGACTACTACGGTTTTGCAGCTTTCGTTAGCCAAGTTGGCTACAAACAAGCCAAAGATCCTCGCGAAATCACGGTGTACAACCTTGGCGAAGGTTCGCTGAAGCACCCGGTGGCAGGCCGCGAAGTCAGGCCGAAATTCCTGGGTGGCGACCTCGCCGACGTAGCTCAACTCAACGGCGACTACCGCGACGCTCTGGCTCAATGGCTGACGGACAACAACGAAGCCTTTGCCCGCAATGTTGCCAATGTTCTGTGGGCGCACTTTATGGGTAAAGGTATCGTCGATCCGATCGACGATGTCCGTGTGAGCAATCCGCCGTCTAACCCCGATCTACTGAATGAGCTGGGCGCGAAGTTGATGGAGTACAACTACGACGTTCGGCGACTGGCGAGTGACATTTGCAAGTCCAAAACCTACCAGCTCTCCACTCAAAAGACCGACTGGAACCGTTGGGATGAACGCAACTTTAGTCACGCTAGTATTCGTCGGTTGCGAGCCGAGATCCTGCTGGATTGTATCAATCAAATCACCAGCACCTCCGATGAATTTTCTGGGCTCCCGCTTGGCGGTCGCGCAATAGAGATTCCCAGCGGCCGATCCAACAACTACTTCTTGGATACCTTTGGCCGGTCTGATCGAGAAACTCCATGTTCTTGCGAAGTCAGCACATCTCCAACGCTGTCTCAGGCACTGCATTTATTGAATGGGGAAAACACCACCGGGAAAATCAAATCTGGCGGTCGAATCCAATCGATGCTCGACAGTGGAAGCAGCTACTTTGAGGTTGCCGATAGGCTCTTTGTAATGTGCTACTGCCGCCAAGCCACCACCGAGGAAGCCGTGGCCATCAGGCGAAAGCTGCAAGAATCGAAAGAACCCGAAGCTGAGCTCGCCGATCTGTTTTGGGCACTGCTCAACTCAAATGAGTTCATTTTCAACCACTAAGCTCTTCCGTTGGCACCAGCCTTCTTGGTTGTCCACTCCTCAACTGCCTACTTGCGATCCATCTCGATGCACAAATTCAATTCAAAGTCTCGACTGCCTCTAGCCATTGCTTGGGTCGCCTTAGCTTGCTCGTGCAACACTGCATTCGGACAAATGTCTCCTGTCGCAAAGGAGACTGGAGTTCATAAGACCGTTGGCTTTGATCAGGTAAAACCGATTCTTCGGAAGCGATGTCAGAACTGCCACAATCCTGAGGAACTTCGGGGCGACCTTGGCCTCAACGACATGACTGCAATCAACGCAGGCTCCTCTTCGGGACCTGTCGTTGTGCCTGGAAAACCTCGCGAGAGCCTCCTCTACACCACGGCAGCGCACCTGGATGAACCAAAGATGCCTCCCAACAGCCGTAAGATTCCCCGAAGAGAGCTGGAAGTTCTGAAGCTTTGGATCGAGGATGGATTGGTGATGAAGTCCGGTGACTTGCCCACCCGGAAAGAGCCCTCCGAAGTGGACTCTGCTGCGGAGGAGATGAAGTCTACCGGTCCAGAGAAGCCTACGGCCGGGGAATCGAGTTTAGAACAAGTCCGCCCGCTTCTTCAGAACACTCCAATCGC
This sequence comes from Bythopirellula sp., assembly GCA_028285205.1. Classification (GTDB taxonomy): domain Bacteria; phylum Planctomycetota; class Planctomycetia; order Pirellulales; family Lacipirellulaceae; genus Bythopirellula. The sequence goes on from JANQQA010000301.1 coordinate 8,340, forward strand.
CAGTATGGCTACCCAACCCAATGGAACGCTGGTTGCAATACCTGGTGATCAGCAAATCGTACTTTGGGACTCGTCGAACCGGCAGTTTTTTGGTGCCATAGCGTTTCCTGAAACTGAGATTACTCAGCTGTCTTTCTCCCGTGATGGCAAGACATTGGTTGCGGCTGGCGGACTCCCGGGACTCAGCGCAAGCGTGTTTGGTTTTGACCCGACGACGGCTAAGGAAAGATTTCGTTTGGCCGATGAGAATGACTCGATTCTCGGCTTGGATCTTTCGCCAAACGGTGAGTTAGTCGCGCTCGGTGGCCCCTCAAAATTGCTGAAGATTTGCCGCGTTCATGATGGCAGTGTCGTTCACACACATCGCAAGCACACGGACTGGGTGCTGGTCGCAAAATTCAGCCCAGATGGGCTACTGGTGGCCAGTGCCGACCGATTCGGCGGACTCTTTGTTTGGGAGACCGAAACAGGCGAGCTGTTCCAAGCGCTGAAAGCCCACACCGGTCCGGTGCATTCGCTCGCATGGGACACTGACGGTGAGACCCTTTTGTCAGGTGGCGAAGACGGTCAGATTCGAGTCTGGAACCTCCACCATGGTGAATTGACTGCGCACTGGGATGCTGGCGTGGACGGTATTCTGTCGCTCGACCACAAAGCCGGCCTAACCGTGGCGGGCGGTCGAAATGGTTTGGTTAAGGCGTGGCGCGCGCCTGATCAATGCCTCGGCACTTACGAAGCGCCAGAGCAAATCGAAGCCGTAGCCGTTTTCGAAAATGCAAAGCAGCTAGTTTCTACAGATTCAACGGGCAGCATTCACCTACTTCGCCTACCTGATTTGACGCTTGTCAAGTCCACGAGTCTACCTGCTGACGACTCTGCCCACCCAAGCTTGATCGCACGTCTCGAGCGAAAGAGCCAGGAGTACACGGAGATGCTCCGCGAGGAAAACAAAGAACGCCTGCTTGCTGAACAACGCATGCTCGCTCAACAGGACACGCCGGCTCCGGCCGAAATGCAACTCGCAACCAACACGGATTTTGCGGTTTCGCTGCAACGTGAGCTTGAACTGGTGCAAACGAACCTTGATCGCCAGATTGCGGTTCGAGAGACGACGGAACAACAACTTGCGCTATTGGAATCACAACTCCAGACTCAGACGGCGCTGGTTGAATCGACTCGGGAGCAGCTGAAACGGCTCACGGAGTTGCAGCGTCTCGCCCAGAGTTCTCTCACTGCGGGTTCGATCTCCCACGACGAGAAAAGCAGAGTTCTGAATGTTCAATTGGAGGATCAGAACGCAATGCGTGAAGCAATTGCTTCTCTTCAAAAGCGAGCGCTCGAATCAGCTGAGACGGCAACGCGTCTACCCGCTCCCACGCGGCCAGACTGGGATGCAACGATTGAATTGCTCGAGCAGCTCGCGGATGCCATACACTCGCAGTCACTGGCGACCGAAGCAGCACTCGAATCGGTTTCATCCATCAACGAGTAACTTCTACTCCAAGATATAGCGAGTCCGCCATGCGATCCTCGGGTAGTATTTTCTTTGCCCTGTCGGTGGGTCTAGTTTGCGCGACGACTGCCTCTGCAGACAACTGGCCCGGCTGGCGAGGCCCGAATCATGACGGGCAAAGCAATGAGACCAAAGTACCAGTACGCTGGAACGCGTCAGAGAATGTACTGTGGCGCACCAGAATCCCCGGCCTGGGCCACTCCTCTCCGATTGTCTGGGAGGACAGGATATTCGTGACGACTTGCGACACTGAGGCCTTAACAAGACTGCTCCTCTGCATTGATCGGCCGACGGGCGAAGTTCTGTGGACCCAGACGGTTGCAACCTGTCCGATCGAGACGATGCACCGCGACAATACACCTGCGTCCGCCACGCCCGTGACTGACGGGAACAGCGTGTTTGTTGCGTTTCAAGTCAGGGACAAGATCCAAATCTCCAGTTACGACTTCGACGGCGAACACCAATGGACGGCTTTCCCAGGGTCATTTGAGTCTCGCCATGGGTTCTGTACATCACTCGTTTTAGACGGCGAAAAACTCATCGTCAGTGGTCTGCAGGATGGCCCCGATGCCTTTGTCGCCGCACTTGAAACGCGCTCTGGAAAAACACTGTGGAAAGTCCCCCGCCGGGATAAAGTGCGGTCTTTCTCAAGCCCCTTGCCCTGCGACATCGAGGGCAAATCTGCGCTGATTCTATCCGGAGCCAATCAAACAGTCGCTTACGAGAGTGAAACCGGGGATGTTATTTGGCAGACGGAAGGCCCAGCGGAAAAAACGGTCAGTTCCATTGTCACTTGCCAACAATCGCGTCTTGCCTTTGTTTGTGGCGGCCGCGACAACGCCTTTCTAGCGATATCGCTAGAGAAGCCGGATAAGAAAAACGAAAATGCGCAAATCAGTGCACCCAATATAGCCTGGGAGGCGTCGAAAGGACTGCCCTACATGACGAGTCCGCTCGCAGCCAAGGGCCTTCTGCATATCATGTCTGATGATGGCATCTATCGCTGCTACGAGGCAAGCTCGGGCCAACTCGTGAACGAACTCAGACCGGTCGGGCCCGTTCGGGCTTCGATGGTCGCGACACGCCAACACATCTATGTCACTGAAAAGAGCGGCAAGACAACGGTCATTAGGAACGACGAAACTTGGAGCGTCGTTTCTGAGAACGACATCGGTGAAGAAGTCATGGCCTCCGCGGCCATTTCCGACGGAGACTTCATCGTCCGCGCGAAAGAACACCTCATTCTCATCAGGTAAAGCGTTTCGCGATCTCTGGCGATGCCACTAGTGACGGTCGCTGCAAACGGCAGCACTCTAGAATCGCCCCCCAGCTGCTCGATCTTTGGCTCGACGGTGAAGGGCTTACCTCTCCGGTTGAGCGATGGTGCTCAGGCGCGCGGATCGGCTAAATGGCCGCGCTACTCTCGCTAGTGGAGCTTCGAGAATGAACCCCATGCGATCAACGGCTCTCTTGACTATTTCGGATATTTCCGAAATAATGTCGCCATGAGTGATGAACTCGATGTGCTGATTCGAGCCGTTGCCAATGCGACACGAAGACAAATTCTGTCGTTGGTGTGGAAGCAAGAGCTCTCCGCCGGTGCGATCGCTGACGCAATTGACCTGGCGCCTGCCAGCGTCTCGGAACACCTCAAAGTCTTGCGCAAAGCGGAGCTGGTGACGGTTGAAAAATCGGGAACATCGTGGAACTATCACGCCAACCAAGCGGCCATGCAAAAGTTGATCAAGTCGCTGGAGAAAAATTTCCCCAAACCAAAATCGTGAGCATCGGCCATGGCAGACAAAATCGTCCACTTTGACATTGCAGGACCTGAACTGGAGCCTCTTTCGAAATTCTATTCCGAACTTTTTGGCTGGCGCGTCAAGGACGGCGGCGGTGGCTACGCTTTGGTGGAAACTGGTGAACTGAACGGCGGTTTGGCCGAATCGGAAACGACTGGCGTGAACTTTGGCGTTCAGGTCGACGACTTGCAGGCCGCCGTCGATAAAGCGACTCAGCTCGGCGGCACGATCTTGATGCCCGTGACCGACAACGGTTGGGTTATCAAGGCTCAAGTGCAAGACCCTGCTGGCAACACGGTATCGTTGATTCAAGCTGACCAAAAACCCGGCGCCTGAATCCAGTCCGCTACCAATCTTCGTCCGTTGACTGTTTCCGAGGTTTGCCATGGGACTTGAACTAAAAGAATGCCGAGCGACGATCAAGGGTGTCGCCACGAAAGGCAAGCTACATGTCGATTCCAAGGAACTGGAGTTCCGAAGTCA
>JANQQA010000302.1 GCA_028285205.1 Bythopirellula sp.
TGCCGCATGTACCGATACCGCTTGTCTCGAATCGAACGAACGAACTGCGTGCGGGTATCGAGTCGGTTTCGTACGGCAACGAGGAACTCACGTTTTTGCGCATCGCCTCTACAAAGCAGCGCGCGACCGTGCATGTACTGGGGAGGATCAATGCCAGCGAACGTTAACACCGAGGGAGCCATGTCCATCAGGCAGACAAGATCGTCGAGGACAGCTCCTGGTTTTGCGGGGGCGAGATGCTGGTATTTTTCCGGAAAGCGAACGATGAGCGGCACATGGGTTCCCTGTTCCCAGGCTGTGTGCTTACCGCGTGGCATGCCGACACCGTGATCGGCCCAGACGATAACAATCGTGTCGTCCCAGAGACCGTCTTCTTGAAGCGCTGCGATGACCTCGCCGGCGCGGTAATCAACCTGAGTGACGGCGTCGTAGTAGCGGGCCCAGGCGTTGCGAAAGACGGGGTCATCAGGGTGAAACGACGGGATCGGTGCCTTGGCAGGATCGTGGAAGTCGTCCGGTTGGAGGCGGTTGAGCCGTTGTTGGACAATGACGTCTTCCGGAGTTTTGGTCACGCTGGAATGACATTCACCAAAATCGAGCTTTGAGAAAAACGGCTGACCATTATCTGGCCGACTGCGCCACGGCGCTGGAGTGTCATCACCTTTCTTTTGCTGCATGTCATACTTCATGCCGACGATGTTGTAGTCGCCCTTTCGATTGGTGGTGTAGTAACCCGCGTCGCTCATGAGATTAGGCACGAACTTCAGAAACGCGGGGGCCGGGACGCCGCCGCTACGATGGTGCATCGTGCCAATGGTGCTGGGATACATTCCCGTGACGATACTGGAACGCGATACCGAACAGACAGGTGCGACGGAGTGAGCATTCGTGTATCGAATCCCTTCCTCAGCCAGATTGTCGAAGTTCGGCGTCTTCGCATACGTGTCGCCATAACACCCCATCATCGGCGTGATGTCTTCCAGGGCGATGTAGAGGATGTTGGGACGATCGGGTTCGGCAGCGTTCGCGGTCCAACAGTGTAGAAACGCGCACAAAGGCACAAAGACACGAAGCCATTTTGGTAATGATTTTGTGTACCTCATGATTGTTCTCTTTTTGTGTCTTCGCGCGACAGGTTCATAACGCGTTGCGTTGAACGACGAGGCGGAACTCCGATCCCTGTTTACTCATCGCATTCCCAGAGGCGGACAGAGTCAAACACGATTCGGCAGCCTGGGCCTCCCTTCCAGGTGAATCTGGGACCGTGTTTGTCCTTTTCGTTAATGATGGTGACCTTCTCGTGCGCGTAGGTCTTGCTGTGACCATTCACGCTGATTCTGATCGTCCCGGGTTTGTACTCGATGGCCAGATCGATCCATTCATTAAGCTTCATATTTGACTCGGGCTCACTGAAAGCCGGGCCGTCCGGCAGTTGAATTCTATGGCCTCCTCCCTTGATGTAGTTGAACTTGATCATGTGGTGGCCGATTTGAAGTATGGGGCGCCCGGTTTCCAGTTCCTTCTTTTCGCACCTATACCTCAGGTGACAGACGAACTGCTCGGGAATGCGATTGAGATGCACCACGGGTTCCAGTCCCAGGTGGTGATCGCGTTTGAGCACCTTCATCGCCTCTTCCCGTGATGTAAATTGAGCGGTGACAAACAGCCTGCCATCTTTGATCTCCTTGTTCTTCGTTGGGGCCCCCCAGCGCTGCCGATTGAACTCCCCATCAAAGTCGTCGGAGTAGACCAGCATTCCGTTTGTGAACAGTTCTGACTCGAAGGACGGCGGCTCGTCCGAGTATGCAGCTTTCGCAGGAAGCATGATTGCGCACAAAGGCACAAAGACACGAAGCCGGTACGACAACTTGGGACGTCTCATGACATTTCTCGCTTGGTGACTTTGTGTCTTCGTGCGAAATTTTTTGCAATTACTTCGTCCGGAACGCGTCGCTTTGGACGAGTGTGTGAACGAACTCGCTCACGGCAAACTCTTTGCTCTTTGAGGAAGCAACGACTGCGTTCGCCAAATCCTCATCGGTGAAACCAAATGGGCGGCCTAACGCGTACTCGATCAGGTGTTCGGTAAAGCCACGGGCGAAGTCCTCTTCGCGGTCGGCAATGAGGTCTCGCAGTTCGTGGTAGTTGCTGAAGGCGGGGCCTTTGTGGAATGCTCCTGAGGCGTCGATCTCCCACGTCTTTCGCTTGCCGACTCCCCTGCCTCTCCTGCCTCTCAATTGGTAGCTGTCCTCGGCTCGCCACTTTCCGGCGGCGTTGAAGTTTTCCAGACCGAAACCGATGGGGTCGATCTTGCGGTGGCAGCTTGCGCACTGGGCCTCTTCCTGATGTGCCAGAAGCCGCTCTCGCGTGGTGAGGATCTGACCTTCCAGACGCGAGATTTGCGGGACGTTGGGCGGTGCGGGTGGCGGCGGATCGTTCAACAGATGGCGCAGCACCCAGGCTCCGCGTTCTACCGGGCTGCTTACAATGCCGTCGCTGCCCATCGCGTGGATGGCGGCCATGCCCAGTAATCCGCCGCGTGGCGAATCGGCAGGCAGTTTGACTTTGCGGAAGTCGTCGCCTGTGACACCTTCGATTCCGTAATAGGTGGCGAGCAGGCCGTTGATGAAGACATAGTCGCTCTTGAGAAGTGTGCCGAGCTGGCCGTTTTCCGGATCGCGGAGAAGGTGGGCGAAGGACTGGTAAACCTCTTTGCGGGCCGCGGCGCGGGTGTTTTCGTCGAACTCGCGATGCAGGGTTACGTCGAACTGGAAGAAGTCAAGCCGCTCCATGTCGAGCCACTGATGGACGAAGCCGGAAACGAATTCATCCGAACGTGGATCAGCGATCAGACGATCCACCTGTTCGCGGAGAACATCCGGTTGGTGCAATTGGTTTCGTTCCGCGAGATCCAGCAGTTGCTGATCCGGCGGAGCGCTCCAGAGGAAGTAGGCCAGACGCACGGCGAGTTCGCGGTCGTTCAGCTGGCGTCGTTTGGATTCGTTGCCGGGTTCGTTGAGATAGAGGAACCCCGGCGAGGCCAGAATGACGCTGAAGGGCGTGCGGATAGCGACCTCAAAAGCCTCGCCGGCTTTGCGACGCGTCTCGAAGATTGCCACGAGCTTGTCGATGAACGCTGTGTCGGGTTTTGCCTTGCGAAAGGCAGCGTCAGCGAAGTCGGTGAGGATAGCGCGAGCGGTATTGGCGGCATTCTGCCGCTGCAGCTGCCTCTGCTTACCGGCGGCACGATGCCGCCGATACTTTTCGAGAATCGCCCGTAACGGTGAAGGCGGTCCGGTTTCCGGAAGCGGGCCTTCGAGTTCAATCCAATCGATCCAGATGGCGGGCGGCGTTCCGTAGCCGTTGGTTCGCTTGTCTCGATTGTAAGCATCGCGGAGGCTCCTCCCATTCGTTGGCTGCCGTTCCTGAATTCCGAAATCCCTTTGCGTATGAAGGCCAACTTCGAGTTGCGTCTCGATGACCTCTGGCTGTTCGATGGTTCCGTTCACCTGGTGGCTGCTGATGGGGAAATCTGCAAACCCGGCCGGTACCCGGTTCACGTGTTGTGGGTGTCCGATCTCGATGAATTGACGGAACGACGGAGATCCTTCCACGACTCCAGCTCGCACACGCATCGTGTATGTTCCAGGCGGAAGATTCTTCGGCTTTGGTGTGACGTCGATGCGCTGGATTCCCCACGTGAGCTTCAGATAAGTGCCCCGATCACTGTGAGGAAGTTCGGGGTAGTGTTGCAGGTAGGTGTACTTCCGTTGGTACCCTCCCTGGTAGGATTGCGTCGCGGCATTGTGATCTTTAAAGCCGAAGTCTTTGGAGTTTGGCGCTCCGACTAGCTGATTGGCATTCCGATAGAGCCTGAAGGGTGACTGATCAAGATCGGAATACTGGTCGCGAAGCCGGGCCATGATCTCCCGGTTCTCGGGAGCTGCGGCCGCCTTATCCACCTCGGCTTTCCAGCGCAGAAAGCGGTCGTAGTCTTCCTTCATTTTCCGCATGCTCTCTTCGCTCTCGACGTTGACCGTGGTTTCTGGTTCGACGCGGAAGACCCGCGGTTTTTTTTTCAGCGCCGCCTTTCGCTCGAATGCTTCATCGATCGCGTTTCGCCCGAGCTTCAGATACTGCTCGAACTGATCGCTGGAAATGAATTGCGATGCTCCCACGGTATCAAACGTGCCGGAGCCACCATCGGCGGGTAGTGAGCTGACATCGACTCTCACGCCGGTCAACTGTTCGATGGTGTTCTGGTACTCTCGCCGGTTGAGCCGACGCATCGTGATTCTGCCGCCCGAATCCGACAAAGCTCGGCGCGCGGCCACCATGGTTTGAGCAAGGTCATCGAGGAGATCGGCCTTCTCTGAATTGCCAGGCTGTTCGGAATCTTCCGGCGGCATTTCACCAGCGTTCAGCGCGTTGAGCACCTTCTGCCAGCGTTCCGCCTGCTCGACGGTGGTGATGCGGAATGACTGTGTTTCGAGATCGACCTTGCCTTCTCGCGTCTCGGAGTCGTGACAATCAAGGCAGTATGTTTTGAAGAAAGCCCGGTGTTTGTCTGGAAGGCGTGCATCCGGCGGGGCTGCTTGGGCGAATCCGCAAAGCCACAAAGTCAGCATGCTGACAGTGCAACCGGTATGTGCGATTCGAAGTGCGATCGAGAATCGGAAGCGCCGGTAAATAATCTCGCACGAAGTCACAAAGACACAAAGCCGTCGTGACCATGAAATGTGTGTTCTCATAACTCTTGCTCTAAGTGCCTTTTGGGACTGCGTGCGATACCTAATTGGCGAGTCGCTTTATTCCGTCTTTCAGCAATGCTTCACCAAAATTAATCAGCAAGCCGAGACGAAAGTCGGTAACTTTCAGGTAAGTGAGAAGTTGCTTCGCATGCACAGGTGCCAGTTGCTCGACCGACTTCAGTTCAACAATGAAACAACCATTGACAATCAAGTCCGCGCGAAACCCAAGCTCAAATTGAAGCCATTCATACTCAACCGGAATCGGCACTTCGCGTTCAACCTGGTATCCGCGCTCCTGCAATTTTTTCTGCAGAATCACCGCGTAGACCGACTCCAGCAGACCAGGACCTAGGGCCATGTGAAGCTTCATGCTTGCGTCAACGACGTCTTTCGCAATCTGTTCAAGTTCTTCGCTCATATCCGGTTTCGAATTTCTCGCACGAAGTCACAAGGACGCGATGGTTGTGCTGCATGCCCTTTCTTGGTGTCTTCGTGCCTTTGTGAGAGATCATCATGCCTGCAATTCCTTCACAACACCCGTGCTGTCGCCGTGTCGCTCCGTGTTGATGCCGAGTCCGCGCAGCACCGTCAGCCACACATTGCACAGCGGTGTGTCTTTCGGCAGGACGAGATGCTGGCCCAGCTTTAGATTGGCTCCCCCGCCGGTGAGAACCGTCGGGCAATTGGTGAGGTAATGGATCGAGCTGATGTTTGAGCCGAACGCCAGCGCGACATGATCGAAGAGGCTCGATCCGTCCGCTTCTTTCGTCGCCTTGAGCTTGTCGATCAGCCGTGCCAGTAACTCACTATGAGTTCTGTCTCGCGACTGGGACGCATCCATGCGTTCACCTGGCGAGTAATGGCTCACGTTGTGAGCGCTCAGGGTGATGTCCATGCTCTGCAGGAGCGATTGGCCTGGCATGCGGTAAGTCATTACTCGCGTGCTGTCCGTTTGCAGGGCGGCGACGATCAGGTCGTACATCACATCGATTTCTTCGCGTCCTTTTAAGCCCGGCTCGGGCTCGTTAACAGGAGACCTGGCTTTGGGGATTTCGAGCCACGCCTCATCTTTGCTCAGCCGCGTCTCGATATCGCGGACGCCCTGGAAGTACTCTTCCAGCTTGTCTTTGTCCGTCTTCGTCAGGCCGCGCTGCACGCGTTGGGCTTCGGTGAGAACGGCATCGAGCACGCTGCGATTTTCAGCAATGGCCGCTTGGCGTTGTTCCAAAGGCAGGTCGTCGGCGGAAAACAGTTTGTGAAAGACCTGCACCGGATCATTGAATCCCGCAACAGGCTTACCGCGCTGGTCCCAGGCCAACGACAGCCCGGGGCCATGACCGGACGAACTGCCATCGGTGCTGTTGAGCGGAATCGAGGAGAAGCGGGTGTCCTGCCCCAGCTGCTGAGCTGCCACTTGATCGGCGGAGATGCTGTTGGACATGCTCTGT